>CAZXOQ010000098.1:0-4963 GCA_964642415.1 uncultured Christensenella sp.
GATAGTGGCGGTTTTAGGCGGATATCTATTAACGTGGTTTGTTTGGGGCGTTTAGGATTTTCGCGTAAATTATATAGTACGGTAAAAATTAGACGGGCGGTATTTTGCTTTTACAAAATACCGCCCGTAGTAATATAAAAGAGAGAATCTTTCGATAAAAAGAAGGGTTCTCTCTTTAAGTTACGGCGTTACAAAACTAAGCGTTATCGCGTTGCAAAATTTCGTTCACGGCGTCGGTTAAATTGTCTTTTACGACGGTAGAAGGGGAAACGGGGGCGGAAAGGTCTATCCCCGTAGTGACTTTTATGCAAGGGATACGGGCGTTTATTGCGGTTTGTTCGTCTACCGCGGAATCGCCTATCATATAGCATTGCGAAAGGTCTAAGTTAAAGTCTTTCTCCGCTTTTTTTAATAAGCCGATTGCGGGTTTTCTGCAATCGCAGGTTCTTTTAAGCCGTTTAATTTCTCCTGCAAAACCGCCGTGCGGGTGATGCGGACAATAATATACGCCGTCTATATACGAACCTTTTTCGCCGAGAAGGGTTTCTATTTTTGCAAAACATTCTTCCACTTCTTTTTTCGTCGCTTCTCCGCGAGCGATTACCGGTTGGTTTGAGATTATTATTGCAAGATAATCGCTGTCGTTTATTTTTTTGATTGCTTCGGCAACGTCGGGTAAAAGCTCTACGTCTTTTGCTTTGCCTACGAATCCTTTATAAACGTTGATAGTTCCGTCGCGGTCTAAAAAAATTGCCTTTTGCTTGTTTTTTAAACAGCGTTTTTCGGGCTTGGCTTCTTTTATTTCTTTTTCTATTTGAGAAAAACGTTCGGGGGTGCCTGCGTCTTTTATAAATTCGGGGCTTTTATACGCGTAAACACGTTCGCCCTGCGATATTAGCGAACATATAAAATCGTGCTCTAAATTGATTTTTTTAGGGGAAGAAAAAAACTTGAGAGTACGCGGATTTATTATAAAAAAACCGGCGTTTACGTTGTTTTTGTAATAATAATCTCTCGTAGTGCCTTTTTTATCTATGCCGAGCGCTCTTCCGAATCTGTCGGTTATTATAACGTCGCTGTCATAGGGGTGAGAGTTCGGGTGCGTAAGCATAGTTACAGCCGCTTTCTTTCTTTTGTGGTAAGAAAACATTCTTTTTACGTCTACGTTAAAAACGGTATCGCCGGAGCATAATATAAAATCTTCGTCGAACCTGTCTTTAAGATAATAAAGAGCGCCGCCCGAACCGAGGGGGATTTCTTCGGTTATATAGTCTATTTTTACGCCCCGATTAGAACCGTCTTTAAGATAGTCTTTTATAACTTCAGATAGATAGCCTACGGAAACAGTTATTTGGGTAACGCCCTGATTTTTTAGGTTTATAATCGCCCGTTCTATCACGGGAATACCCGCTATTTCCGCCATTGGCTTGGGGATAACGTCGCCCGTAAGCTCTTTTAGTCGCGTGCCTTTGCCGCCCGCGGATATAAATGCTTTCATATACTTCTCTCGCTAATCGTTAATTATCCAGCTTTGCGCGCCGTATTTTGAAAAACTGACGGGGTATATTTTGCCCGATAACTCCGATATTTCGTTAATAATCTTTTGTCTGTTTACGGGATTGCAGTAAATAAGCAAAAATCCGCCTCCGCCCGCGCCCGAAACTTTAACGGCTTCAGCCCCGTGTGATAAAACGAAATTTATCGTTTCTTCTAACTTTACGTTAGAAACGATATCCGACGTGCGTTTTTTTTGTTCCCAACCGAGCCTTAAGCTTTCTGCGAACGCGGCTGTATTGCCCGTAAAAACATAATCTTTCATATCGTAGGCGGCTTGCTTTAGTTCTAGCATTGCGGCAAGCGTTTTGTCTTCTTTGTTTTTTGCCCCGTGAATTTGATTGTTGATAATGTTTTTAGTTAGTTCTAACTGTATTTTGGCGGAACTTCTGCCGTAGCCGCCGTAATAAAGGAGCAGAGAAGATTCTAATTCGTTAATCGTGCTTTTTTCTAGACGCAACGCGTTTACTATTACCGAACCGTCCGTCTTAAATTGCATAAAATTAAATCCGCCGAACGCCGCCGCGTATTGGTCTTGTTTTCCGCCGGCAAGCTTAAGATCTTTTCTTTCTATATCGTAAGCGAGCGCCGCCGCGCGATAGGGATCTAGGTTTAAGCCTAGCCAACGGTTAAACGCTTCTAATATAGCCACAACCATAGCGGAAGATGTGCCTAGTCCCGAACCTACGGGCGCGTCGTTAGACGTGCTCATTTCAAAAGATAACGGTTTGCCGCCGTTAAATTCTTTTACGACGCGGTTATACACTCCGCGATGCAGAATAAGATTATCGCCGTCTAGCGGAAGCTGTGCCGTAGAATCGGTTATAAGGTCGTTGCCGTTATCGTAAGAAAGAATTTTGATTTTACCGTCGTTTTTAGGGATAATGGTACAATACGCATACATTTCTATCGTAGCGTTAAGAACCGCGCCGCCGAATTCGTCCGAAAACTGCGCGAGGTCCGTTCCGCCGCCGGCAAGACCTATCCTTAAAGGCGCTTTGCTTCTGATAATCATTGTTTTTTATCTCCGCTTTCTTTTTCTTTATACTCTTTTACTATTTGCGTTGCTCGTTCTAAAAAAGCGTTAGCGCAAGTTTCCCAACTGACGTATTGCGTTTTAGCCGAGGTTTTGCCTATTTCTCTCAGTTTTGCTTTATCTTTAGACGCGCTTATGATTTTTCCCGCGAATGCGCTTTCGGTGTTATCCGATAAAAACCCGTCAACTCCGTCCGTTACGCCGTAACCCGCGCAAGAATCTTTTATGAAAACGCCCGGCGTTTCAAATGCCGCGCCTTCGACTTTAACCAACCCGAAATTATCGTACAGCGAGGGGAATAACAGTAAATCCGCTCTCGAAAACAAAAGAGGGAATTGCTCTCTCGGTAAAAAACCGGTGAAAATCACCTCTTTATCGGTAAAACCGAGTTTTTTAGAAAGCTTTTTCAGTTTTTCCGTTTCAGCGCCTTTGCCGGTCACGTAAAACCTAAAAGAAGTTCCTTTATCTTTTACCATTTTAAGGCTTCTTAAAATAAAGTCTATACGTTTTAGCTTCATTATTCTGCCTACGTATATAAAAACAAGGTCGTTTTCGCTTAACCCGAAAACACCGTTGGCAAGGGAGCGGTTTTCGTCTACCTTTTCGCATACGGGAAAATCCGTGCCGAACGGTAGATAGCTTACTTTGCCTTTATATCCCGTAAAACGCAGTTGTTTTTCAACAAGCGGCGAGCAAACGAACACTTCGTCGAATTTGTTGTAGCGTTTGCCTAAAGAGTTATTCATAAGTTTTGCGATAAAGGGAAATTTTACGATATCCTTAAAAATCGCGTACATATTAGAATGAAAAGTCGCGATTGCGGGAATTTTCTTTTCTTTTGCGATTTTAAGCGCGAATTTTGCCATATTGAACGGCGAATGAACGTGAACAACGTCTAACTCTTTGTTTTTTATCAGTTCGTTTATTTTTTTATCCGTTGCGGGGAATCCGTAGTAATCGTTAAGTACGGGAACGTGAATGCTGTTGCATCTGTTTATTCGGTAAATTTGCTTATCGGTATAATCTTTGCGGTTTTGCGGAACTATTACCGTAAGCTCCGTTTTATCGTATAAATTAAGACAATAGTTGTGCATGCAATTTACAACGCCGTCCACGTCGGGAAGGTACACGTCCATTGCTTCTAACAGCTTAAGTCTTTCGCCCATAGTCGTTCTCCAAAGATTGATTAAATATTATTTTAACATAATCTTTAACAAAAAAAAAGTAAAATCGCAAATTTAACGGTTAAGCCGCAAATATTTTTGTCTTTGTTCTTTTTAGCCCGTTTATTTTATCTTGAAAAAGAGTTTTTAAGAAATTGTGCTAAAATGGGATTGACTTATGCGTATTTTTTTGATAAAATAAATAAGATGTTAAATTTAGACGATAAAAAAAGCGCTTATTTAATTACCGATAGGGTTACGCGCAGATATTTTTCTTTAACCGACGTTGCCGAAGGCTTTTTGCTTTTATCCGAAAAACCCGTGTATTTTACCGACTCGCGTTATTTTTTCGCCGCGAAGGATAAAATTAAAAACGGGATAGAAAGCAAGCTATACGGCGGTTTGGAGTCTATTGCGGCAGAGATTAAAGCTCAAGGCATAAAAACTCTTTACGTCGATTACGATCGCACTACGATGACCGAATACGAAAGATATAAGTCTTTCGGCACGGAAATTAAGGACGGCAGCAAAGCATTAAAGCAATGCCGCGTCGTAAAAACCGCGGAAGAATTAGACAGTATTCGCCGCGCTTGCGATATAATTCAAAACGCTTATCATTCGATTATTTCTTTGGCAAAAGAGGGAATGACAGAAATCGAGCTTCAAGATTTGCTTGAAAACAAGTGTAAAGAACTCGGCGCCGAGGGGATGAGTTTTGAAACGATAGTTGCCTTCGGGGCAAATTCGGCGATTCCGCATCACGTTACGGGCAATACCCGTCTTGAAAAGAATATGCCCGTTTTGATAGACTGCGGTTGCGTGGTTAACGGATATTGTTCCGATTATACGCGCACGGCGTTTTTCGGCGAGCCTAGCGATAAATTTTTAGACGTATACGAATCGGTAAGAATTGCCAACGAAAAAGTCGAAAACGAAGTTGTTGCCGACATTTCGCTTAAAGCGGCGGACGCTATTGCGAGAGATTATCTTTTTGAACGCGGTTACGGCGAGTTGTTTACCCATTCTTTAGGGCATGGCGTAGGATTAGAAATACACGAAAGCCCTATGCTTTCGCCTAAGTCCGAGGGGATTCTTCCCGTCGGCGCGACCTTTACGGTAGAACCGGGCGTTTATATAAACGGCGAATTCGGCGTGAGAATAGAAGATACCGCGGTGATGACCGAAACGGGCGCGAAAAGATTTTTTTCGG
>CAZXOQ010000099.1:0-4848 GCA_964642415.1 uncultured Christensenella sp.
TATGTAAAGAAAAAAGATAAACCGAAAAACGATTTATCCTTTTGATTGCGATTTTTATGTTTTTATCAAAACTTATTCGCAAGTAGCGGCAGCCTCTTTGTAATTTTCGGCGCGGCTTTTTTCTTCGCGAGAAAGCTTTCTTGCGGCAACCTTTTCGTTTATGGCGTAAAGCCTGTGCAATTTAGGTAAATTGTATCTTAAAATAGCAAACGACGATAAATTGCAAATCGCGTTGACAACCGCCACGGGAATTCCGAAGCATAAACACTCTTTAATCGGATAAATAAATATCACGGCAAAGCCTAGCAAAACGCTTGCAAAGTGAACCGTTACGCCGTAATTGGCTTCCATAATATACCTTTCTACGTATTGATTGTTTTTAGGATCGCTTATCTTGTTTTTTCTAAAAGCAGTAAAAAAACCCAACTCGGGAATATGATCTTTCCACTTTTTTATACCGATTTTATCTAAAAACAACTGTTCGTTTTTATGCGCAACGAAAACTTCGTTGCGCGTTTTAAACCACTTTTCGGGCAAAAGCCACCTGACTATAAATGCGGTGATTCCGTCAATTGCCACTACCGCTATAACGCTGCATACGGTTTTTATTACAATATCCCAAAATCCAAAGCCGAATACGGGAATAGCAAACAGCGTGTTAAATAAAATTATCAACGCAATACACAATAAAATAATAATATAAAACATTAGATAATCATTCTCCGTATATAAGAGTTCTTTTGTAAACGCTTTCGTATAAATTTTTCCATGCGGTATAATTTTCTTGCATAAGTTTTTCAGCGCGTTCTTTTTCGGATAAATTCGCATCCGGATATATTGGCGGCAAAAAATGTATTTTGCAAGCGAGAACGGGTGCTCCGTCACGATCGAGCTTTTCGGTTTCGGTCATTGTTATAAAAGAAGGAATTATCGGCACGTTGTTTTTTGCAGCAATCTTAAAAGTACCCGATTTTAGAGGTCTGGGTTTTTCGTAGTTCCACCACATTGCTTGTTCGGGATAAATCAAAATTTTCTCTCCGCGCTGAAGCAATGTTTTAACCGCGTGCAAAAATTTTTTCATCGTTTGCATATTCGAGGATAACGGAAGGGTATTGCAATGTCTAAAAAAGAATCCAAAAAGCCCCTTAAACCCCGTATAATTACCCTCTCTGATAACTTTATATAATTCTTTACCTTTTGGTAAATCATTGCGAATCGCGCGATAAACTATGTAATTATCGTATATTGAAAAGTGATTGCACGTAATTATAGCGCCGCCGCTTACGCTTTTAAAATTTTCGATTCCCTCTATTCCGCTTATAACAAAAGCCCCGTCTTTAATTTGTTTTTCAAAAAAAGAGATAGCCATTTTGTTAGCTATGCGGCACTTAAGCTTTGCAAAAGGTTTTTCGTAAAGATAATCGGCTTTATCGGGTGTAAGTTCGGGAGAAGGCGGATCGTCTTCTACTTCGCAGTCGAAACAACCTTGCCTTTCATATTCTCTAATTTTGTCGCATATCTTTTGTCTATACGGCGTCAATTTACAATAATCCATAAACTGCCTCTTTAGTGTTTGCAGAATTTATTAAAATAATTATCGGGGTTTTCCGCTTCCTGTATCGTAAGCGCGACAAGCCCCTTTTCACATTCTTCGTCTTTTTGTCTGTCAGCATCGGTAAACGCGGATTTAAGTTGCATAATGTGCTCGTAATAATCAGACAACTTTGCGTACTTCCAAAAATATTCTTCGTATGGCAAATCGGGATAGTGCCACGGTTTAGCCGTAAGATTAAAATGTATCAACTTAGGATTTTTTACGCCGACATTGTTTTTAGAACGTATCGGCATAGCGTTCCATTCGTTGCCGAGATAAGTTACCCTGTCTTTGCAAACTATGTTTAAGCAGTCTTGGTCGGGTGCGACGCGGAATTTATATTTTGCAAACAATTCTTTGAATTTCTCATAAAAATTATCTTCTCTGAGCGCTTTTAAATTCATTACTATTACGCCGGAATTAAAATAATGTTCCGCAACAACACCGAGAACTTTTTTGGTATAAACCTGAAACGGCTCTATAACGCTAACCGCACCGTCGGGTACTCCGGCGATAAGATTATCGCCAAGCTGAGTATCGTAAAGTTCTGCAATATCAGCAACCACCGTCGTGTCGCAATCGAGATACACTGCCTTGTCATACTCTTTGAAAAGGTCGGCAATAAACAGTCTGTAATATATCGCGTAAGTATAATAATCGCGAAGTTCGAGCGAACCGCTCAACTTGTTTATCATATCAGAAACGTCTACGAAGTCGACGGTTAAAAACTCGTTTTGCAATTTTTCAATCGATTGTTTGTGGTCTTTAGATATACCTGTATTCAAAACGTATATTTTATATATTCTATCCGCGGAAGCGTTATCTTTTAACGACAAAACGGACACTTGTAAAAACGGAACGTAATTGTCGTCGGCAGCGTAAAATACGGGTATCGTTTCTATTTTTTTCATTTCTTCAGTGGTGGTCATTAATTAATCTCCTATAGAGCAAACGGTTTTCGTTCGCGTTTTACTTTAATATTATATTGAAACGAAAAAAAATTTTCAAACGATTTAACTCTACTAATAGAATTTGCCTATTGAAAAACGCGATACACCCACTCTCACGCGGCGAGAGTTACTCTATTATGCGTTTTTTATCAACGCTTTTCTCTACTGCTGATAGAATTTTAAAAAAAGAAGTTGATTTTTTTATAAAAATGTGGTATATTTTATATATGGCTGAAATTAAAGATATTCTCGCAAAAAAAATTATAAAGCTGAGAACAAAAAACAAAATGACTCAAAACGAGCTTGCCTCTATCATAAACTATACGGATAAATCCGTTTCTAAATGGGAACACGGTGACGCAACCCCTCCGATAGAAGTCATAAAAGAACTTGCAGACGTTTTCGGCGTTACGGTAGATTACTTGATTTCCGAAGACGACGACGAGTATTATGACAACGTTTACGTCGGCAAAAAAAACTTTACAAACAAAGTTATAATCGCTTGTCTTGCGGTGCTTATCGTATGGCTGCTTGCAACAATGCTTTTCTTTTATTCTACTTATTACGAGCTTGATAAAGCTTGGCTTGTGTTTATTCACGCGCTGCCCGTTTCTTTTACGGTGTTGCTTGTTTTTAACGGTATTTGGGGTAAAAGAAAATATACGTTTATTCTTATATCTTGCTTAGTTTGGACGGTTTTGACCTCTGTTTTTTTACAAATGTACGAAAGCAAGATGTGGACGGTTTATTTATTAGGAATCCCCTTGCAAATCGCAACTATTTTATGGTCACAACTTAAACCCAAAAACAAAAGCAAAAAATAATCTTTTATCGCGAGCATATTCTACTCGCGATTTTTTATTGCTTTAAGGCAATATATGTTTAAGCCTTTTTCTCTAAACTTTTTTTCGTATTCCGTTTGAACGTTTTCTTTTTTGGCGTTATCGTCGGTGTTTAAATCTACGGTTTCCGTAATAAAACCGTGCTCTTCGAATTTTGCGTAAGAATAATCGAAAAACTCTTTATCGTCGGTTTTTTGGCACACGACTCCCCCGTCAACTAAAAACCCTTTATACGCCTCTATTAGCGAATCTTTAGTCAGCCTTCTGTTTTCATACCTTTTACCCGAATACGGCGGCGAAAAATTCAAATACACGGCGCTTATGCTTTGCGCGGCAATATATCTACCGAGATAATCAGCGCCGCAATTAAAAAATAAAAGGTTTTTTAGCCCCTCTTTCGCTGCCTGCTCAGCCTTCTGTTTTCATACCTTTTACCCGAATACGGCGGCGAAAAATTCAAATACACGGCGCTTATGCTTTGCGCGGCAATATATCTACCGAGATAATCAGCGCCGCAATTAAAAAATAAAAGGTTTTTTAGCCCCTCTTTCGCTGCCTGCTCCGCTGCCATAACGATTATGTTTTGCAGCAATTCTACCGCAATAAAATTGGTATTAGGATTGCGCTTTGCCTTTTCTATTATAAAACCGCCCTTGCCGCAACCGATTTCAATTTCTATCGGGTTAGTATTGCCAAACAGTTTTTCGTAATCTAAAAGCTTTTTATCTTTTATCGCTTCTTCACTGTTCAGCACGTCGGTATCGGCTATTATCAGGTAATCGTTTACCTTTTGAAGTCTTTCGGTAAGATGTTTCTTCTTTCTTATTCTCATTGTAAGCCTCTTTTATGCTTTACTAAAAATATTTTAACATTATTTTCAAATAATGTCTAATAATTGCCTTATTTTTGTTGCAAAAAAAAATTTATTGTGATAAAATAATTGATGTTGTGAACAAACAATATATTTCAGCTACGGGGTGTAGCGCAGTTGGTAGCGCGCTTGTCTGGGGGGCAAGAGGTCGCAAGTTCAAGTCTTGTCACTCCGACCAAAATAAACGAGTCCGAACTTTTAGGTTCGGACTCGTTTTCTGTTAGCTAATACATTAAGAGTTTTGCTCGGTCAAATAAAACAAGTCAAAACGTTTTGGTTTGGATTGTTTTTATATATAAGCACTTACTAAATACTTATCTAACTTTTGATCGAACTTTATCTAGTTGGGGTTTTTTATTATATAAAAACATTCACTATCTAAACACCCGTATCCTTTTTTGGCTTGCACATCAGCTAGTTGGTTTTTTATTTTATATGAACAACCACTATCTAAACGCCTATATACCTTTTGGGCTTGCACAACGTCGAGTTGTTTTTGTATAGCAAAAAAGAACACCGTTCGGTGTTCTTTTTTTATGGAGCTGATAACCGGAATCGAACCGGTGACCTCGTCCTTACCAAGGACGCGCT
>CAZXOQ010000100.1:0-4780 GCA_964642415.1 uncultured Christensenella sp.
GCTTTACCCTCTTCGGTAAGGTTTTCCGGAGAAAAATCTCCGCCCGTAGCATAAATTTGCACACCCGAAAGTTTAAGCTCGGAAGCTTTTTCTATTCCGTATTCATGCGTTTTTTTAAAGCAATCTGTTATAACGCCTATTTTCATTTTAAAATCTCCTCACTAAAAAGCATAGTCGTAATACAAACGTTTATGTATTTTTCATTCCACCGCGTTCGTAAATATCACATATAAGCTTTTGCGTTTTAAGAGCCTCTTCTCCGCTTATTTCAAGCGGTTCTAAACCTAAACACGCTTTATAAAATTGTTCTATTTGCTTTATGTGTCTTACGCCCCAATAGTCTTTGCCCTCGTCAAAAATATGAACGTTGTTTTCGCGATGCTCTTCTTCTGTTTTTCCGTCGTTATAATAAATATACGCGTCGTCGTAATTCATAACAACGTTCCCTTTTTCGCAATAAAAACGAATTTCTATCGGCTCGTTAAATCCATAATTATTAGTACAATAAAAAGAATACGTCGTTCCGTTTTCGTATTGGATAAAACCTTCGGCGGTGTCTTCTACGTTAATGGTTTTATGTCCGCGATTAGCCATCGAACAAGAAAGGGTTTTTACTTTAGAGCCAACTATCCAATCAACCAAATCTATAGAATGTATCGCTTGATCGATAACCACGCCTCCGCCCTCTTTATCCCAAGTGCCCTTCCAATCGCTTGCAGAATAATATTCGTCGTTACGTTGCCAAGTAAGCACCGACCGCGCAGAAATGATTTTACCTAAATATCCCTCGTCGATTCTAGACTTAACAAACCGAATGGCGCGATTATAGCGACACTGACTAACCACACCGTAAAATACGTTACATTCTTTAGCTTTTTTAACTGCGTATAGCGCGCTTTCGTAATCGATTGACATAGGTTTTTCACTTAAAACGTTAACGCCGTGTTCAAATGCGTATACACTTACGGGAACGTGCAAATAGTGCGGCAGCAACACGTGAACGGCGTCTAGCTTTTCTTTTGCGAACATAACCTTATAGTCGGTATAATACGGCACACCGTATTTTTCCGCGACCTTTTCGGCTCTATCTCTTTTTATATCACAACAACAAACGAGCTTCGCGCAATCGATATTTTGAACGGACAATAAATGCATTACGGAAATTCTTCCGCATCCGATTATTCCGATCCGTAGTTTTTTCATAGTGACAGCCACTCGCCTTCCTTTTGTTTGCCTTCTATAAGTTTTTCACGGATTTTCATAACCTCTAACGTTTCTTCAGTATCGAAAAAGGCTTTGCCCGTATTATAAAACTCTAATATTCGCCTCATAAGCAATTTAAAGTAATCGGAAACAATGTTATGATATTCGCAATTTCCGTTTTTGTCCGAAGAAGCAACCGTAAACGGAAATGCGCAAGCAAAATTCAAAGTGACAGCTCTATCGTTGCCGTAGTCTATTCGGCACACGTTAGAGTTTTTTTGATTTTCGGTTTTAACGCGCTTAGCTCCTTTACCCATAACCTTAACAGCCATCTCTATTTGATGAATTATGTATTCCTCAAAATTACCGCCACCACCGGTAAAAACCGCCGAAACACAATCTTTCAATCCGTCTGTTTCTGTGGAAAGCCTTAACGCTGAAGTACTAAAAAACGGAGTACCGTATTTTTCGGCAATATCGAAAATTTCCTTAGCCGTTTTATAATCGGGAGCAAAAGTTTTATCGATATAAGTACGTTTACCGTACTTTAATGCTTCGCTAGCTAACCGCAAATGCGTTTCGGGATTAGACGGAGCAAGCAGCAAAACGTAGTCGCTTTTTTCGCATAATTCCTTTATACTTTCGCATTTTTCAACGCCAAACTCGGCACACCATTCGTCAGTTGTTTTGCCGTCTACTAGCGAAACGTTTTCTTCGGCATACGCATATTTTACAACAAAGTCCTCGCCCATAGCGTCGTTAACTTCTTTAATCCACACCGGATAATTATTTGCATGCCATTCTGAAATATAATAATCTATAAATCCAATCTTTTTCATTAGAAGGCTATCTCCTTTTTGTTTTCTGACGATTTGTAAAGCGCCTCTAAAAGTTTCATACTTTCCAAAATTTCTTTTATATTGTTTTTGTCTTTAACGCCTGTAACAACGCTATCTATAAAAGCCTTGTCTTCGCACAAATACATATTCGGGATATCGTATTCCGGATTAATTGTTTGCAACGTCTTACCGTCGAAAAATTCAAATTTTCCGCCGTAAGTTAGTCTTGCACCCCCTTTATCTCCCATAAAATCGATAAACATTTCCGTTTCCGGTATGTTTTGCGCCCACGCCCCGTTAAAGTCAATGCTTGCTTTATCAGTTCTGATATATCCTGAAATATACTCTTCTACGTCGTTCGTTCCGTTTTCAATGTCGGAAGTTTCCTCCGCCCACATACCGTAGCCGTCATAATTATATTCTTTCATATCTTTTGCAAGCTCGTTGTAAGCGTCGCAAGTTACGGTTTTGAGTTTTGCGCCACCTAAAACGTATAAAACAAGATCTAAGAAATGAATACCCCAATCGATAAGCACGCCACCGCCGGATTGCGCCTTTGTTGTAAACGCACCGCCAAGACCGGGAATACAACGGGTTGATCTAAAAGAACAATAAACGTGATATATTTTACCAAATTTTCCGGCTTCGTTCCATTCTTTAATCATTTCAACAGACTTTTGATATCTATTACACACGCCGATGTTAAGTATTTTATTTTGTTTTTCCGCCTCTTCAGCCATTTTAGCGGATAATTCGTAATTAACCGTAACGGGTTTTTCGCAAAAAACGTGTTTACCCGCTTTAAGCGCGTCCATCGTAATCGTATAATGTGCGAAGTTAGGCGTAAGCACGTATACGCAATCGACTTCTTTGTCGGCAAGCGCCGTTTTATAATCTGTAATAACGTTTTCTACCTTAGAAAACTTTTCTTTAACGTCTTGAGCTTTTGCCTCGATAATATCGCAAGCATATTTTATCCTTATATTCTCCATTTTTTCAAACGCGGGGAAATGCGCGTTGTTTGCTATTCTTCCGCAACCTATAACAGCTAAAACCGTCATATAATTTACTCCTTTTGTTTTTATCTTTTATTATATTTTACCACTGAAGCACTCTATTGTAAATGCTTTCATTTTGTGAAAAAGATATCATTTTTTTATATTTTACTTTCTATGCCGTTTTTTTATTTAACTTTTGTTGACTTTTAGTTTTTTTTGAGTTATATTTTAAGCACTATGTCAACACGTTATCATATCAATCACTTTTACAACGGCGGCAGAAAAATAGGCGCGTTCGAGCTGTTTCAGCTAGGCAGAATGTTAGGACCTAACCAATATCCTTATGAAGCGCATATGCAGCACGACTATTACGAACTTACGCTTGTAAACCGTGGCGAAGGCGAAATTTATGCCGACGAAAAGGCTTCTTACGTTAAAGAGGGCGATATTTATCTTTCCCTCCCCTTTGAAATACATAAAATTATTTACAAAGAAAACGTTTCTACGGATATAGATTTTTTTGCTTTCAGAATAACGGATAAAAAACTTGCTAAAACGTTTAACAGTGCAACATCTTCAGTAAAGCTATCGGGCAACAGGGTTTATTCTGATAGACGAATAAACAACTTAGTAGGCAACGCTATTGCCGAACTCGAAAAAGAATCGGAATTTTCCGAAACCGTTCTTAAAAATATTTTTTCGCTTATCGCGGTGTACCTTTTAAGAGCAATAAACAAAAGCATTTCGGCTACGGTAAGCAACGATTCTAACAGCAATCAAGCCACGTGCTATAAAATAATGAATTATATAGATACTAATATCTTCTCTCTAAAAAGCCTTAGCGAGGTTTCGGAAACAATCGGATATAATTATAGCTACGCCTCTACCTTATTCAAAAAAAACACAGGCAAGTCTATACTCGATTATTACTATAACAAACGACTTTCTGTTGCAAAAACTTTGTTAGACGAAAATAAATTTAAGCCCGTTAAAATTTCTGAAATGCTAAACTATTCTTCTTATTATTCTTTTAGCAGAGCATTTAAACAAAAATACGGTATATCTCCACGCAATTATAAAGTTAATAATGTCGAAAAAAAAGAAAAAGATTTTTCTTCACCGATTTAAGCAAATTAGCCGTTGTGTAAATTCTTGTAACGAATTTTACCCAACGGCAACGTTGAAAATTTCTTTTGAAATGAATTAGAAACAGTATTTTATGCTTATCAGAAGAGTTTATAAATTATTTGGTAACGAAAATTATTGAACATTTAAAAATTAGAAGATGAATAAAACTATTGAAGAATTGAAACAGTTGCAACTTTCTCCGCCAAGTTTGGCTCGTTTGAACTCACTTTGTTCAGGCGAGTTTTCTTTTATTTCTTCTAGGGTTTGGTGGTTGCAACTTCAGCTTAAAACAAGAGGAAAAGCCACTTTTATAATTTAAAATTATGGGTGTTTAATCTTCTTTCTTAAAAAAAATGCTTGCGTTCGTAACAACACAAACGCAAGCATTTTTTTACCGCAACAAACGCATTTACGCGGGCATTTCTTCAAACTGCGAATTATAAAGTTCCGCGTAAAACCCGCCTTTTAAGAGCAATTCGTCGTGCGTGCCGCTTTCGATAATATCCCCTTCTTTCATCACTAAAATCAAGTCGGAATTTTTAATCGTAGAAAGTCTGTGCGCGATTACGAACGAAGTACGTCCTTTCATCAATTTATCCATAGCCTCTTGAA
>CAZXOQ010000101.1:0-4704 GCA_964642415.1 uncultured Christensenella sp.
GAATACTAACGCCGTGATGAGATTCGTATTTATCCCGCAATCCCTTAAGAATTTCCACCGTTTCGTCGGTGCTGGGCGCTTCAACCATAATAGGCTGAAAACGGCGTTCTAAGGCAGCGTCTTTTTCTATATATTTTCTGTATTCGTCGATAGTGGTTGCACCGATTGTTTGCAACTCGCCGCGCGAAAGCATAGGTTTAAGAATGTTTGACGCGTCCATATTTCCGTCACCCGTGCTACCCGCGCCCACGATATTATGGATTTCGTCTATAAATAAAATTATATTTCCGTTTTCTCTTACGCGATCAATAAGTTTTTTTAGCCTTTCTTCAAAATCGCCGCGATAACGCGCGCCGGCAATCATACCCGCAAGGTCTAAAGAAAAAACTATTTTATCCGCAAGGATTTCCGGAACGGCTCCCTTTACGATTGCTTGAGCAAGCCCCTCAACCACGGCGGACTTACCGACGCCCGGTTCGCCGATTAATACGGGATTGTTTTTAGTTCTTCTTGATAAAATTTGAATAACGCGATCGATTTCGTTTTTTCTTCCGATAACGGGATCGAGCCTACCCTCTCTCGCCTTTTTATTTAAATCTACGCCGTAACGCGAAAGTTCGCCAAGCTCGCCTTCTTGCGAAGAATCGGCTTTTTCTCTTCCGTCTTTTTTATTAGAACGGTACGAAGGACGTTCTTCCTCTTCGGATTCTTCTTCTAATTCCGAAAAAAGAAACTGTTCTAACTCTGCACGAATTTCGTCTACGTCTATGCGCATCGTGCGCAAAATCGCTACGGCAACGGTATCTTTATCGTAAAGCAACGCAAGCAATAAATGCTCTGTTCCGACAAAACCCGAAAGCGCTTTAAGCGAAATATCCACAGCCTTTTCAAACAAGCCCTTCGTTCGTGGCGTAAGCATATTTCCGGGGATGATAACCGACGTATCGACGGTTTTTTTCAAATAATACAAATAGCGGTCGTTATCTACTTCCGCTTCTCTTAAAATAGCCGCCGCCTTGCCGTCTTGCACGTTCAAAAGCCCGAACAAAATATGCTCGCTGCCGATATACCTGCAACCTAACCTTTTTGCTAGAACGGTAGCTATTTCTAATACCTTATTAACGTTTTGAGTAAATGCGTCGTATAACATAATAAACCCTTATTTATTACCCTTTTAATTCCGATAAAAAAGAAACAACCCTTTCGGCGCGGTAAAGCTCGCTTTCCGTTTCGGAAAGGCGTTTGCCGCAAGAAAGACTTAAGTTTGCCGGTCTAACCGATACGGACAATTCGTCAAGACGGGATATATCCCTTATATCTATAAGACCGAGTATCGCGCCAAGCTTTACCCTTGCCATTTCGGTAAGATATTCTTTATGAGAAAGTAAAACCGCGTTGGTAAGTATCCCGTAAGCTTTTTTTGCCATATCCAACGTTTGAAGCTCCCGCGGGACGTAAATTTTTTCCATCTCTTCGCGTTCTGCGCGGCAAATAGAAAGAACGGCTTCTTCAACCAAAGAAAGAATTTCTTGTTCGGATAAACCTAGCGTTATTTCGTTGCTTATTTGATAGGTGCAGCCTTCGGCTTTGCTACCCTCTCCGTATAAACCGCGAACGGTAAGCCCTAGTTTAGAAAAGCGTTCTAAAGAATCTTCTATCTTGCCCGATTCGGTCAGCGCCGGCAAAAACAACATAACCGACGCCCTAAGCCCCGTGCCGACGTTTGTCGGGCAAGCAGTTAAATATCCTAGGTCTTTATCGTAAGCCACGTTAAAATTCTCCGCTATATCGGCATCGATTAAAGAAAGTTTTTCGTACGCTTCTTTAAGTTTCAAGCCGCGCATAAAGCATTGTTCGCGCAAAAGATCTTCTTCGTTTATCATAACGGAAACGCTTTCGTCTTCATTAATCAGCGTAGCGCCGCTCGCCTCGTTTTCGATCAGCTTGCTGCTTATAAGGTGACGTTCTTTCATCGCTTCTTTTTTTAGGTCATTAAGCTCAGACATAAAAAACAACGTGAATTTATCGCGCTTAAATAGCGCCACGTTAACCTCTTTAGCTAGGTCTTTGGCGTCGTAAGAATCTTTTATTTTGAAGGGATAATCGGTTAAATTTCTCGCAAGGCGGACTCTTGACATAACGATATTGCCGGCATAAAGCTCGGTATCGATCGCAGACATCAAATCACCCCCATTGCTTTAAGTTCTTCGGATAGGGCGAAAATATCGTCGGCAATTTTTGCCGAATCGGAAAATCTTCCCTCACTTATAGCCTTCTCTTTTTCTACGTTAAGTCTTTTATAATCGGAAAGCATTTGCTCTTTTTCTCTTATATCAGACGAACCGTAATGCTTGGTGTTGCCGTTTTGAACCTTTTTTATAGAAGCTATAACCTCCGGTTTGAATGCCTTATAACATTCGGGGCAACCTAACATTCCCGTAGCGTAAAATTCCGATAAAGTATAACCGCATACTCCGCAGCTTTTATTTTTCATAGCGCCTCTTTAAGGGTTTGTTTTTACAATTTTGCGGCGAGATTTTTTATAAACAACGCTGTTTCTTCACCGATTTCTTTGCTTCTTAAAGCGTATTCTACGTTTGCTTTTATATAGCCGAGTTTATCGCCGACGTCATAACGAGTTCCCTCGAAACCGCTTGCAAGCAATTTGTCTTCTCTAGCAAGCTCGCATAATGCGTCGGTAAGATAAATCTCGTTATTTCTGGGTTTAAGCTTTTTAAGCATACCCATAACCTCACCCGAAAGCACGTAACGCCCGATAATCGCGTTGTTTGAAAGCGCGTCCGATAAAGAAGGTTTTTCTATAACGTCGGTAACTTGCATAACGCCGTCTTTTTCTTCGCCGATACCTATATTGCCGTATTTGCTAACGTCGTCGCCGAAAACTTCCATCGTGGCTATAACGCTTTTTTCTTGCCGTTCGTAAATGTCAACCAATCTCTTCATGCAAGGGGTTTGATTTTTATCGGAATAAATCAATTCGTCGCCGAGAAGAAGAGCGAAAGGTTCGTCGCCGATATATCTGCCGGCGCAAAGAATAGCTCCCGCAAGCCCGTCCGCTTCTGTTTGAACGGCATAGTGAATATTGAACTTTCGCGTAGCGCGTTCTATCTCGTAAAGGTCGTGCTTACCGTCGGAAAGCAATCTTTTTTCAAGAGCTTCCGCTTCGCCGAAATGGCGGCGAATAACCCCCGAATCCGGACCTATAACTATAATTATATCCTCTATGCCTACGGAATCTAATTCTTCCGCTATATACTGTATAGTAGGCTTATCTAAAACTGATAGCATTGGCTTAGGCACTGCCTTTGTTATTGGCAAAAACCTTGTTCCTAACCCTGCGGCGGGTATTATTGCTTTTTTAACTTTCATATTACTTTCTCCTTAATTTAATTTTATCGGCGTGGTTTATTTGAAGTTTTCTTCTTCTAACGCCTTTATTTTGTTAACGCGACGAATATGTCTTTCGTCGTTTGAAAATTCGGTATTGATAAACGCGTCAACAATTTCGACGAAAAGCCCCGGACCGACGACGCGTTCGCCCAACGCAAGCACGTTGGCGTCATTATGAAGCCTAGTCATTTTTGCCGAAAACACGTCGTGACAATGTCCGCAACGTATTCCCTTTATTTTATTGGCAACAATACTCATACCGATGCCCGTGCCGCATATAAGAACGCCTAAATCGCATTCTTTATTTACTACGGCTTTACATACGGGAAGGGCGTAATCGTTATAATCGACCGAGCTTTTTTCAAAACAGCCGAAGTCTTTATATTCTATGCCTTTTTTTTCGAGATATTCGATCAAAACGGGTTTTAAGTTTATTCCGCCGTGATCGCAACCTATTGCTATTTTCATTTATTATTCTCCCTTTCGGTTATTTTTTCAATTATTTTTTCTAACAAAACGTTACAAGCGTCTTCTATTTTATGCGAACATCTTATATACGCGGTCAAATCTTGCCCGTACGGATCGGGTATATCGCCCGTATCGGTAATTTCGCCTATAGTGTAAACGTTTGGGAAATTGCTTATTCTGCTTTTTTGAGCGCTGGTCATACATATAACGGCGTCGCTTTTTATAAGCAACTCGCCCGAGGCGAATTTTGATTTAAACGAATAAGGTTTATATCCTAGCGTTTTTAACGCCGCGGCGGAATTTTTGCTGATTTTATCTCCGTTATTCGCCGCAAGCCCCGCGCTAGAAACCTTTATTCCCTTTATATCGGCAAGCTTAAGCTTGTTTTTCATTATAATTTCCGCCATAGGGCTTCTGCAAGTATTGCCCGTGCAAACGAAAAGAATCTTTATCATTTTATCCGCAAGCCTTTTTTAAGCGGTTCATTATCCCGAGATACACTCCGTCGTATCTGTCGGGCGACACCGCTATTATTATATCGGCTTTTTTCTCCCCCTCTAACAGTTTATCATACAAATTAGAAGCGATTTCTTCGCCCGTGCTGCCTAAAAGTAACAGGTTTTTACCCGAAAACACGTTTATATAATCGTTTGAACACATTATATACGGGATTCTTCCGTTTTTCACTTCTTCTTCGTATTTTTCTATAACTTTTTCACTTTCGTCTTTTCCGAACATAACGGCGTCGCATCGCGGACGGTAGTGCCTGTATTTTACGCCGGGGGATTTTACCTTATCTCCCTCTTTATGCATTGCAATAAGACC
>CAZXOQ010000102.1:0-4608 GCA_964642415.1 uncultured Christensenella sp.
ACTACGGCGAGTCCGAAATTCAGGTATTAGAGGGGCTCGATCCCGTTCGCAAAAGACCGGGAATGTATATCGGTTCTACCGACGCGAGGGGGCTTCATCATCTTGTTCAAGAAATAGTCGATAACTCTATTGACGAGGCTTTATCCGGCTATTGCAATACCATTACCGTTCAAATAAACGGTGACGGTTCTTGTACCGTTATGGATAACGGCAGAGGTATCCCTACGGCAATTCACCATACCGAAAAGGTGTCGGCGGTTCAAGTAGTTTTAACCAAACTTCACGCCGGCGGTAAGTTCGGCGGCGGTGGATATAAAATATCGGGCGGTCTTCACGGCGTAGGTCTTTCCGTTGTTAACGCGCTTTCCGAATGGCTTGAAGTTAAGGTTTTCCAAAACGGTAAAATTCATAAACAGGTTTATAACCGAGGCATACCGCAAACGGCGCTTTCCGTAATAGGCGATACCGATAAAACGGGAACTCACGTCACTTTTATGCCCGACGATGAGATTTTTGAAACAACCGAGTTTAATTACGATACGATAAAAACCCGTTTAAGAGAGCTTGCTTATCTTAACAAAGGGCTTACGATAAAACTTATCGATCGTCGCGCCGAAAAAGAGCAGGAAGATACTTTTTGCTACGAAGGGGGTATCGCTCACTTTGTAGAAGACTTAAGCAAAAGCAAATCTCCTCTTTTTGAAAACCCCGTTTATTTCGACGTGTTTTACGGCGATACCGAAGTAGAGGTTGCAATGCAGTATACCGATACTTATAACGAGGTTATTTATTCGTTCGCCAATAATATAAATACCGAAGAAGGCGGCACTCATTTAGACGGATTTAAGTCTTCGGTTACAAGGATAATAAACGACGCAGGTCAAAAACTCGGCGTGTTCAAGGGGAACGAAAAAGTTTCTCCCGAAGACGTAAGAGAAGGGCTTTTTGCCGTTGTTTCGGTTAAACTGACTGAACCCCAATTTGAAGGGCAAACCAAAACCAAGCTCGGCAATTCGGAGATGAAAACTTACGTATCTAGGGCAATGACCGAATATCTCGGCTCGTTTTTAGAAGAAAACCCGACGATTACGAAAGAAATTCTCATGAAATGTTTGACTGCTCAGCGCGCGAGAGAGGCTGCCCGCCTTGCGAGAGAAAGCACAAGAAGAAAGGGCGCTTTAGAAAGTATGGCGCTTCCCGGAAAGCTTGCCGATTGTTCCGATAAAAATCCGGAATTTTGCGAAATCTTTATCGTAGAGGGTGACTCTGCAGGCGGCAGCGCAAAGCAAGGCAGGGATAGGCGTTTTCAGGCGGTTTTGCCTTTAAGGGGTAAAATCCTTAACGTTGAAAAAGCCAGATACAATCACGTTCTTGAAAACGAAGAAATAAAAGCAATGATAACGGCTTTCGGCGCGGGTATAAAAGACGATTTTGACGAAAGCAAACTTCGTTACGACAGAATAATATGCATGACCGATGCCGACGTAGACGGCAGTCACATAAGAATATTGCTTTTAACCTTCTTCTTTAGGTTTATGCGTCCGCTTATCGAAAAAGGGCACGTATATATCGCTCAGCCGCCGCTTTATAAGGCGACTAAAGGCAAAGAAGACAAGTATTTATACAGCGATAAAGAATTGCAAGAATACCTTGCTGTTGTCGGCAAATGCGATATTCAACGCTACAAAGGTTTAGGCGAAATGGATCCGGAGCAACTTTGGAATACCACTATGAACCCCGAAACTAGAACGATGCTTCGCGTTTCGATGGAAGACGCTGTAGAAGCCGATCAAACCTTTGACAGGCTTATGGGTGGCAATCCCGAGCTTAGAAGAGAGTTTATAGAGCAAAACGCTAAACTCGTAACCGAATTAGACGTTTAATTTAAGGAGAAGAACGATGGCAAAAAAAGACGCAAGTCCGGAGCTTACCGCAAGCTTTAAAGAAACGCTTGAAAAAACTAAGCTCATCAATATAGAAGTCAATCAAGAAGTTAAAAAGTCGTTTATCGCGTATGCTATGGCGGTTAACGTATCGAGGGCGATTCCGGACGTAAGAGACGGTATGAAACCCGTTCACAGAAGAATACTTTACGCCATGCACGAAGCGGGTTTAACTAGCGATAAAGCGTTCAGAAAATGCGCAAAAATCGTCGGTGACGTTCTCGGTAAGTATCATCCGCACGGTGACAGTTCCGTTTACGACGCGCTCGTTCGTCTTGCGCAAGATTTTTCAATAAACTTTCCGCTTGTTGACGGGCACGGCAATTTCGGTTCGGTAGACGGCGATCCCGCCGCCGCATATAGGTATACCGAAGCAAGACTGTCTAAGCTTTCTAACGAAATGCTTCGCGAAATAGATAAGGATACCGTTGATTTTTATCCGAACTTCGACGATACCGAAATGCAACCGGTAGTGTTGCCTTCGCGTTTCCCCAATATTTTGGTGAACGGTTCAGACGGTATTGCCGTAGGTATGGCAACAAATATTCCGCCACACAACCTTGCGGAGTGTTTAGACGCTTGTATCGCAATGCTCGATAATCCCGAAATAACCGTAGAAGAGCTGATGGAATATATTCCCGCGCCCGATTATCCTACGGGCGGTGTTCTTATGGGCAGAGCGGGCATAAAGCAGGCGTATAAGACGGGTAAAGGCGGTTTTGTTTTGCGAGCAAAAACGGATATAGAAGAGTTTAACAACGGCACGCGTGAAAGAATCGTCGTAACCGAACTGCCTTATCAAGTAAATAAAGCTATGCTTATAAAAACCATAGCCGATATGGTTAAAGATAAAAAGCTAGAGGGCATAAGCGACATAAAAGACGAGTCTGACCGTCACGGTATGCGTATGGTTATAGACTTAAAAAAGGACGCCAACGCGCACGTTGTGCTTAACACGTTGTTTAAGCATACCAACTTACAAGTAAAAGACGGAATAACCCTTTTAGCGTTGGTTGACGGCGAACCTAAGGTTTTATCTCTTAAAGAGATTTTGCAGCATTATATCGCGCATCAAGAATCGGTTATCGTTAGAAGAACAAAATACGATCTCGCAAAAACCGAAGAGAGAGAACATATCGTTAAAGGTCTTGTTATAGCTCTCGCTAATATTGACGAAGTTATAGAGATAATCAAAAAATCTTCAGACAAAAATACCGCCGCGCAATCGTTGATGGATAAGTTCCTTCTTTCCGATAAGCAAGCGAACGCAATTTTAGAAATGAGGTTGCAGCGCCTAACCAGTATGGAAGTTGAAAAACTTAACGCCGAACTAGTAGAATTAGATAGAATAATCGCGGACTTAAAAGATATTCTCGCTAACGAATGGCGAATTAGAGAGATTATCAAAAACGATATGGAAGAGATAAAGAAAAATTATCCCTCACCCAGAAAAACCGAGCTTTCATACGACTACGGCGATATCGATATAGCCGATATGATTCCCGTAGAAGACGTGGTTGTCAGCCTTACGCATTTCGGATACGTTAAGCGCGTAGCTGCGTCGGAATACAGAACGCAGCGCCGCGGCGGCAAGGGCGTTACCGCGCATAAACCTAAAGAAGAAGACTTTGTAGAAAATATGTTCGTTGCTTCTTCGCACGACGATATACTGTTCTTTACCGATAAAGGCAAGGTGTATAGCTTAAAATGCTTCTTTATTCCTGAAGCGCAAAGAACGGCTCGCGGTAGGGCGATAGTCAACTTGTTGCAGCTATCCGATAACGAAAAGGTTTGCGCTATGCTTCCGCTAAAATCCGACGCAAGCGGATACATTATGATGGCAACCAAAAACGGACTAATCAAAAAGACTTCTCTTGAAGAATTTGCCAATATAAGAAAGGTCGGCAAGATTGCGATTTCTATTAACGAAGCGGACGAATTGATTTCCGTAGGGCTTACAAGCGGCTCTGATAGAATAATTATGGCAACGCGAGAGGGCAAATGCATAATGTTTAACGAAACCGACGTTCGCGCAACGGGCAGGGGTTCACAAGGCGTTCGCAGTATAAATCTCGCTAAAGAGGATAGATTGGTTGATATGTCCGTCGTTGACGACGAAAAAGAAGTAATCACCATGACGGAAAAAGGTTACGGTAAACGCACGGCTGTTTCCGATTATAGATTGCAATCTAGGGGCGGTAAAGGCGTAAAAGCCGGCTTGCTTACGGAAAAAACGGGTAAGCTTGTCGGATTAAAGCTAGTCGGCTCAGATGAAAACATTATGATAATAACCGACGCCGGAACGATAATAAGAGTCGCTTCTTCGGATATCAATACGATTGGCAGAAGCACTCAGGGCGTAAGAATAATGAGAATAGACGAAGGCGCTATCGTATCGAGAATAGCAATCACTCCCGACGGTGGCGAAGAAAACGAAGACGGAACTGACGAAGGCTCTTCCGTTGCGGAAGAAACCGAGCAATAGTTCTCATAAAAAACGTAAAATAAAAAATCTATCGCAAGGTATTTTGCTTGCGGTAGATTTTTTTGTCTAAAAATATAAAAAAAATTAAAATAATGCGTGTTTTGTATTGACAAATTTCTTTTTATTTATTATAATAAATAAGCATTTTAAGTGCGCGTGCTGATATGGATCAGATGGTAG
>CAZXOQ010000103.1:0-4556 GCA_964642415.1 uncultured Christensenella sp.
ATATATAATATATCTACTATGAAAATCACAACAAAAAAAACAAAAAAAATATCGGCTTTTTTGTGCGCGGCGGCTTTGCTTTTTTGCTTTACGGCGGGCTGCAACGCCAACTTTAACGGCGCGAATGCAAACTCCGTAAGCGATTTTGCGTTTAATACTGTAGTTTATGCAGAGGTTCGCGACGGCAAGCTGAAACCCGAAACAATAGAAAAAATAGAAAAAAAACTAGATTATCTTGAAAAGGTTTTCTCCGCCGACGCGGGGGATCTTTCAGTGATTTCTTTTGCTAAAGAAAAAGACACCGTTAACGTAAGCCGTGAATTATACGAATTGCTTGAAAAAACAAAGCTATGCTACGGCTTATCCGACGGTAAATTCGATCCGACGATTTTTCCGATAGTTAAACTTTGGCAATTTTATCCGAATTTTCCCGTAAAAAACTTCACCCCTCCGTCAGATTCCGATATAGAGAAAGAACTTGAAAAAACGGGTTACGACGAGATAGTTCTAGAATTAAGGGACGACGGCTATTACGCAATAAAAAACAAAGCGGACGTATCGCTTGACTTAGGCGGCGCGGCAAAGGGATACGCTGCCGACGAAATAGGAAAAATCCTTATAAACGACGGCTATAACAGCGGATACGTAAACGTAGGTTCAAGCAGCTTAAAACTTTTATCCGTTCCCGAACTCGGCGTTAGGCATCCGCAAAAAAACGGTGAACAACTGCTGAAAATAAATTGCGAAAACCTTAAAAACGTAAGCGTTTCTACTAGCGGAAATTACGAAAAATATTACGAATATAACGGAACAAGATATTGCCATATCATAGATCCTAAAACGGGTTATCCCGCGCAAACGGGTGTTTTAAGCGTTACCGTAATATGCGACGACGGCGCTGTCGCAGACAGCCTTTCTACGGCGCTGTGCCTGTATTCCGCAACGGAAGACGACTCCGGCAAAAGCGAACTCGTAAAATATATAGAAAAATTCACAAACGAAAGCTCGATTAAAGATTGTATTATTTTCGCCGCGACGGACGACGGAAATAAAAAACGACTTTTCACCAATGCAGATGAAAAATCGTTTACTCTTTTAGATAAAGATTTTACCGTAATAACCGTAGCTTAAACGGAAAGCATAAAATTGAATAATTCGTTTTCGATTTGTTCGGTTATCTCTTTTATATCGGCAATCTTTTTGCCTTGCGATAAAACGATTATCCTATCGGCAAGACTTACGGCTTCTTTAATATCGTGCGTAACGAATACCGTTGTTCTGCCTTGAGCTTTAATACGACTTTTCAGTTCTTTCATAAGGCGATATTTCAACGCGATATCCAGGTTGACGAACGGCTCGTCCATAAAAAGCGTTTCAGACTTAAAAATCAGCGCGCGCAAAATAGCCACGCGCCTAGCCATTCCGGCGGAAAGCTCTTTAGGATATTTGTTTTCGCAACCTTCTAATCCGAATTCTTTAAGTTCCGCGGTTATATCCGCGGTTTTTTCAATCAATTCTAAATTTTGTTTTACGGTAAGACCTTTCACCAACCTATCCCGCTGAAAAACGAACGCCACGGGAAAAGTTATGCCCGTAACCTTACCCGAAAATTCCGTAAGGTTTGCCATAATGTTAAGCAACGTGGTTTTACCCGATCCGCTCTCGCCTAAAACGGCGGTGATTTTTCCGCTTTCTATCGATAAGTCAAAATTATTATAAACGTATTTTTCGCCGTATTTTTTTGTTATTTTTCTTAACTCTATCATAAGTTTTTCCCCGCTTTTTTAGACAGCGATCCGAATACGCTTTCTATAGCCGTTCCGATTACGACGGTAACTACGACCAGCGCGAGCATATCCGCGATTTCAAAATAAACTTTTGCGGTATTAAGCAAATACCCCATAGAGTTAGCCGTTTGCGCAAGCACTTCCGCGGCGACCATAAGTTTTAAGTTAAGCGATAACCCCGCGCCCGCGGAATACAACGTAGGCGGCAATGCTTGGGGAATTTCTACCTTAAACAAAACCTCTTTACGCGAAACGGAAAAGCATTTGCACATTTCAACCGCTTCTTTATCTATTCCGAAAAAAGCGTTCAGCAAATCGGTATAAAGCGAAGGCAATACGACTAACATTGTAACGATTACCGGCGCAACGCGCGAATTTGTCCAAAACAGCAACAAAAGCACGACGGCAACCGTTGGCAACGCCCTTATCGTTTTAACAAAGGGCGCTGCGATTTTTTGAAAGCGTTCGCTTTTATAAGAGAAAAACGCAAACGCGAAAGCGATAAAAAAGGATATCGCAAAAGACAAAAACGCCCGTAACAGCGTTCCGCCTAGCGAAAGATAAAACGCCTTGCTTTTTAAAAGAGAAAACGCCGCGGACAAAGTTTGTCCGACGGTGGGAAGAATATATTCGCTATCCGCGGCAAGCGCGGCAGCGCTCCATAAAAGCAAAATAGCTGCCACGCCTATGGCGGTATAAGCAAGATTTTCTATCGTTTTTTTCTTACTTCTCATTTTTTAAGCGGCAAAAAAATCATCTCCGACAGCGTTTGCCGAATCTTCGACTATCTCTTTTATCTCGTTTATATATTTTATAACGTCAGTCTTTGCGGACTTTGCCGACTGCCATTTTATATTGCATCTATCAATAACGTCGCTATCGAAAGCGTCTTTTGAAAGCGACGGCGTTACGCCTTCGGGAAGCGCGCCGTTTACGGCTTCTATCGCGTCAATATAGTTTTCGTAAAGCCAATGCGTCATATCGCCGAAAGCGTCTTGCATTTTATCGACTAGTTTAGGATTTTTTTCTAAAACGCTAGACTTTACCATTAAAACGGCTTGCGGATACGCTTCCGTTTTTTCGTCGTAAAGTTCTTGCAAATCCATACCGACGGAATATTCCTCCGCCATTTTGGTAAGTTTAGTCACCGCGGGTTCGGGCAAAAGACCTATCGTCAACTTGCCTTGCTTTAACATAGGGATAAGAGAAGAAGCGTCGTCAAAATACTTTAGCGCGACTTTGCCGTCTTGCGCCGTATCTTTTTCAACATATTCTATATTCGCTTTTTTAAGCACGCTTTTGAACGTTAAGTCCGGAACAAGCCCTCTACCGATCACGCCGACGACTTTGCCCTTTAATTCTTCTAACGTCTTTTCCCCTTTGCTCATTATATAAAGATTGCCGTGCGTTATAACCGAAAGCATTTTATAAGTATCGTTTTTGTTAGCTTTATAAAGCTTGCTTGCGGCGTTAACCGGCATAACGATAAAATCCCCCTCTCCCTTTTGCATTACGCCGCCGATATTGCTTGAAGACACCACTTTATACTCGAACTCGTATTCGCTACCGAAATTCTCTTTATCGGCTATAAACTTAGAAATGGCAAGCGCGGGCGCTCCGTCGGGCGCGTAAAAGGTAAAATCACCGCCTTCGTCTTTGCCGCAAGCGGCGAAATTAACCGCGCATAAGCAGCTAATCGATGCTAAAATAATCGCAAAAATTTTTTTCATATAATAAATTCTCCTAATTTTTTACAATATAAAAACCCTCCGACCAAAGTCAAAGGGTACAACGTAATCAGCAAGACGGTTATACCGCCTTGTTAAATTCATATTAACCCCTTTACCTTCAGGCGAACCTTGTGCTTAGGTATTTTATACGTTTATTTTAGCTTTTATTCGCAAAATTGTCAAGCGTTTATAATAAGCCTATTCTCTTTTTATTTTGAGATATTTCAGTCTTGTGGCTTCGCCGCCTCTTATGTGCCTTTGCGCCAAATTTATGCCGAGTGCTTTTTTAACTTTTTCGTATAAAACGGAATCTATATAAAAAAGTCTTTCCGTAACGTCTTTATGCACGGTTGACTTGCTGTAATTGAACTGTTTTGCCGTTTTACGAACCGTCGCGCCCGTTTCCGCGATAAAAACCGCTTCTTTTAACACTCTCTCTTTTATTTGCCCGTACACGCTGAATAATCCCCCTGTTTTGCGGAATAATACAGCATATGCGTTTTTTTGACAAAATATAACGGCTTGCCCTAATAATAGGCAAGCCGCCGCACTTTATGTTTTATAACCGTTTAACGTATAATTCGTTGCCGTCGCAATCAACGGTAATAGTGCTATCGGGCGCTACGTCGCGTATCACTATTTCTTTAGCGATAAGCGTTTCTACCGTATGGTCGATAAATCTTTTAAGCGGTCTTGCGCCGAAGCTTACGTCGTAACCGTTTTTAACGATAAACGAAATTGCGGATTCGGTTACGCAAAGTTTAAGTCTTTTTTCGGCAAGTCTTGCTTTCACCTTATCTATAATAAGCCGAGCGATTTTACCTACTTCTTGTTCGGTAAGAGGCTTAAACAAGATAATCTCGTCTAATCGATTTAGAAATTCCGGTCGGAAACTTCTCTTTAAGTCCGCTAAAACCGCGTCGCGAGCGGACTGCTTTATACTGCCGTCTAAAGATAAACCTTCTAACAGCGCCGTCGCCCCGAGATTACTTGTCATTATTATTATGGTATTTTTGAAATCAACCGTTCTGCCTTGAGA
>CAZXOQ010000104.1:0-4546 GCA_964642415.1 uncultured Christensenella sp.
GGTATAAGTAGTATATGGGTTGAATTGTTGATAACGCAAAAAAAGCAAGACGTTTACTAATGAAAAAGATGTTTAAGAAGTGTAGAATAAAAAGTTTATAAAAAAATATCTATGTAGAGAACTGTTAACTAAGTTAATATAAAGGCAAAAAAAGCTTGTCAAATAAAAAGGGGGTTAAAATAAAAATTTTATAAAAAAAAGTTTGTTAAAAGGTTTTGTTAAAAAGTGGTTGATATGTTATACTTTCGGTATGAAGAATTTATTTAAAGAATACGGAATAATTATAGAAGATATTCAAAAAGAACGCTTTTATGCTTATTATAAGCTACTAAAAGAGTATAATGAGAAGTTTAATTTAACCGCTATAACGGAAGAAAAAGAGGTATACCTTAAACATTTTATCGACAGCGCTTTGGCTGTGGAATTGTTGAAAGGCGATAATCTTATAGACGTAGGTTCGGGCGGAGGATTCCCCGCGCTTCCGATTAAAATAATAAAACCCGAAATAAAAGTTACTCTTTTAGAGGCAACCGAAAAAAAATGCGAATTTTTGAACGTCGTTATAAAAGAGTTGGGATTAGAGGGCGCTGAAGTTATTTGCGGCAGAGCGGAAGACTACGCTAAAAAAGAGGAATTTAGGGAAAAATTCGATATAAGCACGGCTCGCGCGGTGGCAAGACTAAACGTTCTTGCGGAATACTGTTTGCCTTTCGTTAAAAAAGGCGGTATTTTCGTTGCGTATAAGGGTGATGCGGATGAAGAGATTAAAGAAGCCGAAAAAGCCGTTAAACTGCTCGGCGGTAAGATTATAACGCAAGATAAATACGTTTTAGACGGAGCTAAACGTACTTTGGTTATAGCCGAAAAACAAAAAAATACCGACGCAAAATATCCGCGCAGCAACGCGAGAATAAGAAATAAACCGTTATGATAAATATAGATAAAAGCGTTACTTGTTCCGTTACGGGGCATAGAATAATGTTGGGAGATATAGATGAAATCTCCGTGGAAAAAGTTTTTTTGAAGCTTATAGAAGGCGGTTATAAAGTTTTTCTTATAGGAATGGCTTTAGGATTCGATTCGATGTGTTTTAGAATTCTTGAAAGAATAAGAAAAGAAAAAGAAATAAAAATAATTGCGTGTATACCGTGCGATACTCAGGCGGAAAAATTTTGTTATAAAGATAAAAAAGAATATGAAAGAATGTTAAAATCGGCGGACGAAATCATACGTGTTTCTAAAGAATATACTCCTTATTGTATCGCGCAGCAACGCGAGAATAAGAAATAAACCGTTATGATAAATATAGATAAAAGCGTTACTTGTTCCGTTACGGGGCATAGAATAATGTTGGGAGATATAGATGAAATCTCCGTGGAAAAAGTTTTTTTGAAGCTTATAGAAGGCGGTTATAAAGTTTTTCTTATAGGAATGGCTTTAGGATTCGATTCGATGTGTTTTAGAATTCTTGAAAGAATAAGAAAAGAAAAAGAAATAAAAATAATTGCGTGTATACCGTGCGATACTCAGGCGGAAAAATTTTGTTATAAAGATAAAAAAGAATATGAAAGAATGTTAAAATCGGCGGACGAAATCATACGTGTTTCTAAAGAATATACTCCTTATTGTATGATGAAAAGAAATATGTTTTTAGTTGATAATTCAAGCGTTTTAGTGGCGTATAAAAGAAGAGATAACGGCGGCTCGGCAAAAACCGTCGCTTACGCCGAAAAAAACGGTTGTATGGTAATAAAAGTATAAACTATGGTGACGCTCGTAATGACGGAATAAAGTATATAAAAAAGTTAGAGTGGTTAACGTTCTAACTTTTTTTATGTTTATTAAATTTTTCACTTGCAAAAATTTTTATAACCGGTGCCGTATTTTACGCATTTAGATACGCGCGATAACGTTGCCGAAGAAATATCCGTTTCGTTTATTATTTTTTCGTAGGTTTCGCCTTTTAAAAGCAAAGCAGCCGCTTTAATTCTGCCCGTCATAGAGTCTAACTCTTTATAAGTGCATAAATCGCTAAAAAATTCTTCGCAGTCGCTTACGGTTTTTAATCTTAATATAGCCTCAAAAAGTTCCGTATGGTCGTTAATAATGTTATCAGACATTTTAAATTTCCTCCTTGTCGTTAACGTTTTTCAAAAATAATTTTAATTTTTCGGTTTTAGGCGCTGAAAAAAGTTTTTCCGGTTCGCCTTCTTCGCAAATTACGCCGTCAGACATAAAAATAACTTTATCTGAAACGTTTTTTGCAAAACCCATTTCGTGAGTTACTATTATCATCGTTCTGTCTTCGGTTTTAAGCGCTTTAATAACTTTCAAAACTTCGCCCGTAAGCTCCGGATCGAGGGCTGAAGTAGGTTCGTCAAAGCATAAAATCCTTGGTTTTAATGCGAGCGCTCTTGCAATTGCAACGCGTTGGCATTGACCGCCCGATAATTCGCAAGGGTAAGAGTTTTTCTTGTCTAAAAGTCCCGTTTTTTCAAGTAAAGATTTAGCTTCTTCTTCTATTTTTTGTTTTTCTTTTTTTAGGTATTCCGCGCGCGCGGCTTTGTTTTTTTCAGTTTTCTTAAATTCTTTAAATTTTTCTTTTAATAAAAGGTTTTGCGCAAGCGTTACGTTTTTTAATACCGTGTATTGCGGAAAAAGATTAAAAGACTGAAAAACCAATCCGAAGTTAAGCCTTTTTTCACGCAAATCGGAGTAAGACTCTTTTGTTTTATTAGAAGAGTCTAACAGTGTTTCTCCGTTTAAAATCATAATTCCGTCGTCGGGTTTTTCAAGAAAATTTATACAGCGTAAAAGGGTTGTTTTGCCTGAGCCTGAAGAACCTATTATAGAAACAACCTGTCCTTTTTCAACAGAAAGGTTAATACCTTTTAGAACTTCGGTTTCGCCGAATTTTTTATTGAAGTTTTTTATTTCTAGATAAGCCATTTTACACCCCGTTAAACCTTAAAATAAGAAAGTTTCTTTTCGAGTTTACCGAATAGTATGGTTAAAACACCTACGAAAATCAAATAAAAAGCGCCGGCATAAAACAAAGGCCATATAAGTCCGCTTAGCATAAGTTCTTTTGCGTTAAAAATAAGCTCTAATACGCCTATTGTATTAGCAAGCGAAGTATCTTTTACGAGAGTTATGATTTCGTTGCTCATAGGCGGAACTATACGCTTGATTACTTGAAGAAGTATTACCTTAAAGAAAATTTGAGATTTAGTCATTCCGAGAACGAGTCCCGCTTCCGTTTGACTTTTAGAAACGCTCTCTATTCCGCCGCGATAAATTTCCGAAAAATACGCCGCGTAATTTATCGAAAAAGCAACGAGCGCCGCAATAAAGCGCGTCGATATCGTCGAATCGAACCATTGCCAACCGGTATTCATTTGCGGCCACACGAATAAATCGAGCAACCCAGGCAAATAAAATATTACGAATATCTGCAACATTAACGGCGTTCCGCGTAATATCCATACAATTATTTTGGATAAAATACGCAAAGGGGCAAATCTTGACATCGTGCAAAACGATATCAGAAGCCCCAAAGGTAACGCGAAAATTAAAGTTAGCAGAAACAATAATATAGACGAAGTAAAGCCGTTTAATAATTTTAATGTAACGTTTAAGAATTCTTCCATTTATCGTTTCATCCTTTACTCGGTGCTGTTTATGCACCGAGAGCGTCGCTATTAAGTCCTACTTTATATTTTTCCGCTAAAGCGGTTAACGTCCCGTCAGCGTATTTTGCTTTTAAGAAAGCGTCAAGTTTTTCTTTAAGATCGCTTCCTTTTCTGAGTCCTACCGCGAATATTTCGTCGCCGTAACTTACACCGCTTACGATTTTAAGATTGGAATAACTTCCTTTACCTACTACGCTTTGTGCCATAGTTATATCTACGATTGCAACGTCGGAAGTGCCGGAATTAACTTCTGTAAGAGCGTCTACTTGAGCGGTGAGTTTATTTATCGTTTGCGCTTGTATATCGTTTTCGGCAACGGTTGCGCCGGCGGAACCCGCTTCAACCGCGATTTTAGCCGCTTTAATATCATCTTTAGTCGTTATAGTGCTATCGTTTTTTACAACGGCTACTTGGGCGTTTTTAGCGTAAGAAACGGAAAAATCTATTTCTTTGCCGAGATCGTCTGAAGCAGTCATTCCGTTCCAAACAAGGTCGATTTGTTTTGCATTGAGTTCCGCAACCTTGTTAGACCAAGTGATTATTACTATTTGGCAACTAACGCCGAGTTCTTTTGCAAAAGCGTTTGCGAGATCTGCATCGAATCCAATCCATTCGCCGTCGGGGCTTAAATAATCCATAGGATCATAGACCGTTACGCCGACAACGAGTTTTCCGTTATCTTGAACGCGCGCGAGATCGGATTTATTGCCGCAAGCGGTTAGTGAGAAGCAAGATGCTATGCAAAGTATTGCTGCTACGAGTGTTGTGAATAATTTTTTCATTTTTTGGTTCTCCTTACGCTGAACTTTTATTTTACTTTATTACTTTAATCTAATAAAGTATCTATATTATAC
>CAZXOQ010000105.1:0-4478 GCA_964642415.1 uncultured Christensenella sp.
AAAGCATTGTTTTTTAAGTGTCTTAAAATCCTTGATTTTTCCGCGTTTATATTATATAATATTACAAATGCCGTTTAATAAAGGGGTTATTTTATATGAAAGTTATTTGCGACGGGTTGGATTTATCCGACGCGGTTTTAAAAGTCAGCAAGGCGCTTGCCGTAAAAGCGGTTAATCCCGTTTTAGAGGGAATTAAAATTTCTGCTTTAGCAGACAAGCTTATTCTTACCGCAACCGATACGGAGTTAACCATAGAAAAAACCATCAACGCAGAAGTTTTGATGGAAGGCGAAACTGTTGTTGTAGGTAAATATTTTGTTGATTTTGTTAAAAAGTTAGAAAAAGAGCAAATAGAGCTTTCTAGATTATACGACGGTCAACTTCAAATCAAATACGCTGAGTCTGAAAGCGAACTTCAGGTTTATCCTACGGAAAGTTTTCCCGTTATCGGCGTTGAAGAAGAAGTTAACTTTTTCTCTATGAAGCAAAAAGATTTTAAAGCCGTTGTAGAAAAAACCTCTATAGCATGTTCTACTGACGATTCGCGCCCTATTTTAAAAGGTTGTTTGTTTGAAATAAGCGGTGGTATGCTTACGTGCGTTGCATTAGACGGATTTAGAATGGCGGTTGTTAAAAGAGAAGTTGAGTCTAACGGCGAATTTAAGGCGGTAATCCCCGCGCGCACGCTTATAGAGATAACCAGAGTTCTCGATAAAGAAGACGAAGATATAAAGGTATGTTTACAAAAGAACGCGCTTTACGTTAAAGTAGATAATACGGTTATTTATTCTCGCCTTATAGAAGGTGAATTCGTTAAATACAACCATATATTGCCCACGTCTTTTTCTAACGTAGTAACCGTTGGCAAAGACGCGCTTTTAAGCAGTATCGAAAGAGCTGCGATCGTTGCGAGAAACGACCGTTATAACGTTGTAAGATTCGATATAAAAGAAGAATCTATGAATATTTCCGCCAAATCGGAAATAGGTACGGTAAACGAGAATATTCCCGTTAATCTTAAAGGTAAAGATTTATCTATCGCTTTTAACGGAAAATATTTATCCGAATATTTGAAAATTGCGGGTGAAGATTTCGTAAATCTTAACTTAAACAGCGCTATCGATCCTTGTATCGTTACGCCGGTTGGAAACGATTCTTTTATCTATTTAGTATTGCCCGTAAGAATAAATGCATAAAAAACAGTCATAAAAAATAGGAGAATAATATGAAACAGACTTATCAACCCAAAAAAAGACAGAGAAGCAAGGTTCACGGATTCCGTCAAAGAATGAAAAACCGTTCCGGCAAAAACGTATTGAAACGTCGTCGTAACAAAGGTCGTCATAAGCTTTCCGCGTAAATGACGGCTTGTTTGAAGCTGAAATGTCTTCGGATTACAGATTAAAAAGCGAAAAAGCTTTCAACTACGTTTTTAAAAACGGAAAAAAAGCTTTTTCGTCTTCGTTATCCCTTTTATACGTGCCTTCTGAAGAATTGAAGGTCGGTTTTGCCGTAGGAAAAAAACACGGCGGAAGCGTTGAAAGAAACAGAATAAAAAGATTATTAAGAGAAGCTTTCAGAAATTTTTTACCGGAAATAAATAAAAGCTTCTGTTTTGTTTTTATTCCTAAAGTAAGAGAAGAATATTCTTACGAAAAATTTAAAAGAGATATGGATTATATTTTTAAAAAAGGCGGATTTAAACTGTAATGTTGAAATTTTTAAGCGTAAAAGCTATAAGGTTTTATCAAAAGTTTTTATCTAAAAAGGCTTGCCCCTTTACCCCGTCTTGCTCTGAATACGCTTTAGAAGCTATTTTGAAGCACGGTTTTTTTGTGGGCGTTTTATTGGGTATTCGCCGTATTTTAAGATGTAACCCTTGGACGAAAGGCGGATTCGATAAAGTCCCCGATAAAAAAAGCGTTTTAAAATGGATTTATTAAAATGGAAATTATAAATTTTTTACAACCAGATAGTGGTAATTTTTTAGTAAGCACCATAGCTTGGTTGGTTAAAATAACTTCCTCCGTTGCGGTGGGAGTGATTTTGTTTACTTTGATTCTTAAGCTTATAACTCTGCCGTTCGATTATATTTCGCGTTCTTCTATGCGCAAAAATTCCGTGAGAATGGAAAAAATGCGTCCGGAACTTGAAAAATTGCAAAAACAATATGCCGGAAATAAAGATTTGTATAATCAAAAAATGATGGCTCTTTATAAAAAGAACGGTTATTCTATGTTCGGCGCGTGTTTGCCGACTATTATAACTTTGATAATATTTATCGTTGCGATAAACGCTTTTACAAATTATTCGCATTATCAAAACCTTAAATATTTTTACGATATGAGTCTTTCTTATAACAACGTTGTTTATTGCGGTATAGACTTAGACGGAGAATATATAAAACGTGACGAAAACGGCGTTTTGGTTATAGACGACGAGTATTTTTTTGATAACGGCAGCGTTACTCTTAAAAATAAAGAAGGTGAAGATTTTTCGGTTATCGTAGAAAAAGACGAAGTTAATCATAATATAAAAATAACAACTGAAAACGCGTATATTTCATATCAAAAATTTTATTCGGTTACTACCGAAAACGGAGATAACGCGTATACCTTTAACGGTAAAGTGGTTTATTCTTTAATAGAAGGTAAAATTTCTACAAGCAAACTAAAATGCCCCGAGAACAACTACTTAAAAATAAACGTAAAAGAAGCCGAAGAAGGGTTTGACGCTCTAAATTCAGGCGACGATTATTCCGCAGCTAAAGCAAATAACGTCGAACTTACGGAAGTAGATTTTATAACCGAGATAAGAAGAGAAAAATCCGCCGAAACCTTTAGAGCTAACGGATCTAAATTTTTGTGGGTTAAAAATATTTGGGTGACGGATAGTCCGTTAAAACACCCCGTTGAAAGCGATTGGGATAGTTTTGTTAACACTTATAACTATAATAAGCTTAGCCAAGGCAAAGCCCAGAATATGAATAAAGATAACTACGGTGAACTTATATATAATCTTACCGAAGAACAAAATTCCGCAAACGGTTATTTTATTTTAGTGTTGCTTACGGCGGCTACTTCCCTATTAAGCCAAATAATAGCTTCTAAAAGTCAAAAAGCGCAAATGGAGCTTCAAACGGTTGACGGACAGGGCGCTCAGCAGCAAAAGATTATGACTTGGATGATGCCTATAATGATGGCTATATTTGCCTTTATGTATACGGCGGCATTCTCTATTTATATTATTTTGAGCTCCGTTATAAGCATATTGACGACTCTCGGCATAAACTTTATAGTAGACAGGCGTTTCAAAAAAGCCGAAGAACGCGAAGAAAAAGAAGTTGTTAGAAGCAAAGTTCGCGTGGTTAAAGAACAACCCTCTAAAGAAAATAAAGATAAAAAGAAAGAAAACACAGAAGTACAAGCGGATTTTCTTTCAGGTCTTGCGGATAAAAAGGGTAAGAAAAAGAAATAAAATTTAGTCGCGGAGAACAGCTCCGCGCGTGGAGGATATAATGCAGTTTGAAGCTAAAACAGTTGAAGAAGCAACTAAAAAAGGGCTTGAAGAACTCGGATTGACCGAAGATCAAGCGGAAATTACGGTAATAGAACAGCCCGTAAAAGGTCTTTTCGGAAGACTAAAAGGTAAAGGAATTGTCGATATCGTTAAAAAAGAAAGCGAAGAAACTATCGCAAAAGAAAACAATTGCGAAGAAGAGTGTAACGTTTCGGATAACGGAGAATTGAAGGAAGCGGAATTTTTGAAAAAATTGCTTGCTATTCTCGAAATTAACGCTAACGTTAAAGTGAATAACGACGGAGAAAACGAAACGCTTACTCTCGTTGCGGAAGATTCTTCTTCGGTAATCGGTTATCGCGGAGAAGTTTTAGACGCAATGCAAACTCTTACCGGTGCGGTTGCCAATATCGGCAGAAAAAATTATAAAAAAGTTGTTGTCGATTGCGAAAACTATCGCGACAGAAGAGAAGATACGCTTATAAGACTTGCCAAAAAGCTTGAAGAAAAAGCGATTGAAATGCGCAGAGAGGTTTATCTTGAACCGATGAACCCTTTTGAAAGAAGAATTATTCATACAGCCCTTGCCGACAGCGAAAACGTTACCACTAAAAGCGAAGGCAAAGAACCTAACAGATTTGTTATAATCGTACCTAACGATTTAGACCCCTATTCAAGACCGTTTAACGTGGGAAGAAGAAACGGCGGCAACCGTAAGAGAAACGATAAAAGAAACGGCGACCGCAGGGAAAGAAACTTCGGCGGCAACCGCGGCGGCGAAAGAAGAAAAAGCGGCAGCGGATTTACCGAGGGAATAAGAAAAAGCCCGTCGGGATTCGGAACTTATCTCGGAAACAGTCTTAAAGACAAAAAATAAATAAAAAATATTCCGCGAAACTTTTGATTCGCGGAAATTTTTTTTGTATATTATTGTTTTTTTATTAAAAATAGTTTAAACT
>CAZXOQ010000106.1:0-4407 GCA_964642415.1 uncultured Christensenella sp.
GTTTACATTTTAATTAGAATATTATGAATTTTTTTCTTCTTTATCGAAAGGTTGACTTTCTTTTTCTGATTTTTGTTCCGCACCCAAACGGCAAAAAAGCGAAACAATTATAAACACAACGCCTATACCGACGGAAGAATAATCGCTTAAACTAATTGCAGGTACGTCGGTAAAAAAATACTGCATTATTTTAAAAACAATTTCAGCGCAAATAACCGATCCGATCGGAATACATATCGTAAGAATCCCCAACCGAAGCATTTCTTTTGCGACGGATAAAGAGAAAGGCGTAGCCTCTTTAATTTCGTTACCGAAAAATCTTTCCGCAAACTTTGCAAGAACGGCTTCGCCAACGCACAACGGCATTGACGCGGCGGTTATCGCATACAGAAAGCCAAGACTTATATCAGCTTCTTCTTTAAGCAAAACGTCTAACGTAACGCCATGTATTTTAACGGCGTGCATGCCCGTAACAAGGCAAATTATACCCACGATACAACCGCAAAAGCCTATAATACAGCAAATAAAAACTATCTTGCTTACAATCCTTCCTATTTTTGCTAACGTTTGAATGATTTTTAACGTTTTCATAATTTACTCTCCTAAAAAAAATTTCCGCTCGAAACTTTCTAATAATGCAATATCTTTATCGGTGTGAAGCCAATGCTCCGCGCCGTTTATAAGCGTAAGCGCGCAACAGTTTTTTTCTACGAATTTATCTATCGACTCGCGTGAAATCGTTTTATCCCCCGTTGCATACAAAACCGCAACTTTTTCGCCTTTCGCCACGACGGGATGTTCTTTTGCAAAACACAAATATTCCCAAGATAACACTTGCCCGTTCGGTAAGTAAATTGTTTTCTCTTTTTCTAGTGTTTGCAAGCTTATTCCGTTGTTTTTCATCATTGAATATATCATTTCGGTCATATCGACAAGGGGAGAAACGAGAATAATATTTTTAACATCTTCGTTAGCGTATGCAAGCAAAGAAAAATACGCGCCTATACTTGTTGCCCTGATTGAAACGCTTTGCCAAAGCGTTTTTGCATAAGCTAAAACTTCTTTAAGTTCCGGAATAACTTGCCACGGTAAAAATTTTGCGTTATCGCTTCTTCCGCCGTGTTCGGGCAAATCGACCGCCATAACCTGATACCCGTATCGATAAGCTATTTTAGAAAAGCGCTCGGCTTCTTCTTTATTCCCACACTGACCGTGAACAAAAATAAAACCTTTATCGCAATTTTCGCCGTATATCACCGCCGGAATGTTTTTAATAAAAAAATTACCTTTTTTCATATGCATTTTAATATTATTTTTTTCTTAAAACAATGGATATAAACGAAAGATATTTGCCTGCGCCCGCTGCCATAGCCTTTCTATCGCCTATAGCGTATTCGTTATCTTGCTTTAGCCAATCATTCCAAACTTCTTCGTTTCCGACCATTTCTTTTACTGAAAGGACTTCAGCGCCTTGGCAAGCGCTTACCGTATCTATCCAATATTTTATATCTTTAATATATTCAAGTTGTTCGGGCGACCAAGAAAGAAGTAATTCCGACGGAAAATTATTATCGTAAACGTTACGCAGCCCAAGCACTGAAATATAAACGTATCCGCCGTTTTTTACAAAGGGCAATAATTTTTCGTCTAAATATTTTTCGTCACGTCCGAAATAATTATACGAATCTGTAGATACAACCGCGTCGAAAAAATTCTTTTCAAAGGGCAAATCGCACGCGTCCGTCTTTATCGGATAAATCCTATCGCGAGCCACGCCCTCTTCATCGAAGAATTTTCTATTCTCTTCGGGATCGCTCCATAAATCTGCGGCGTATACGGTAAAGCCGTATTCTTTTGCCATAAAAACGCTAGTCAAGCCTTGACCGCTACCCAAATCGCATACAACCCCGTTTTTAGCGATTTTATTATCTATAAGCAGCTCCTCGCATAGTTTAACGGGGTTAGGTCCCATTATCTTTTTTAGTAACCTTTCAGTACAATATTTTTCGCTTTTTATATATTTCATTTTACATCTTCCTTTAATTTTTTTATATTTACACACCTTTCACAAAAGACAGCATTGCGCAAAACTCGGTGGTAAGCATTTCGCCTATGTCGCGTTCGGAAAATTTGCACGCGCCCGTAGCGCATAAAACACCCAATCCGAAGGTATAAATCCAAACGTTTTCAAATAATAGTTTTGCTTTGCTATCCGATAACGCGTAATCTAAACAAATCGATTGAACACACTTTTCCGCCGTAACGCCCAATTCAACGAAAACGCCGTCAAAATTAACCGCGGCGGAATTTTCACGCATAAAGAGCAATTGAAAAAGCTTCGGTTGTTTTATGGCAAACTGTATTGTTTTCATACCGATTTGCTTAAAATAAGGTAAGTTCTCAACACCTGTTGGAATAAAATTTTCAAACCGCTTCATCGCGGCGGAGCGAACCGAAGCAAAAAGATCTTCCATACAAGAAAAAACGGTAAAAATCGGGCGAGCCGAACTGTTGAGTTTTGAACCGAGTTCGCGCGCGGTAAGCGCGTCTACCCCGTTTTCGGCTACGATATCGGTTGCGGCTTCTATTATTTCTTCTTTAGTGAATTTAGGTTTCGGCGGCATTATTATCTCCTTTTTATTCAGTTGAAAAAATTTCGCATTACATTATAAAACATATGTTTTGCAACGTTAGTTTTATTATAACACTCTGCGCGTGATATTTCAAGCGTTTTATTAGGCATATTCTATATTAAAATAAAAATTTATTACTTTAGGCGCATAGCGTAAATATATTTATTAAATAAGCGGATCGGCTATGTTAAAAGCGCTTGCGATAATATCGCAAGCGCTTTTACGTTTTTATTAAAATATTTTATCTCTCAGCTCGGAAAGAAAATCAAGCGATTCGTACAATTCTTTTAGCTCGGTAAAATCGCTTTGATATGCTTCTATAAGAATAGCACCGTCAAACCCTACGTCTTTAAGCCTTTTAAATACGTCTGAAAAATCGGTAATTCCCTTACCCGGCAAACACATTTTTCCGTTATCGTTTATATCCGACAAATGCGCGGTTACAATATCCGAGCCCATTTCTTTTATAAGCTCTGAATAATTTATATCCGATCGCCTTGCTTGCTTTATATCTAACGTCGCTTTAAGCCCTTTAGTTCTTTTCCTAAGTTCGTCGAAAAAACCCACCCTGTTATAATACGACCACTGAACGTTTTCGTAAGCGAGCGTAACGCCGTGCTTTGCGCAAAGGGAAATAATTTTTTGCGTAATTTCGGAATGACGATCGATATCCGGCGGTGAAGAAAATTTTTTAAATACTGCCGCCCCGTGAAAGGTATAGTAACTTGCGCCGACAGCTTCAGCCGCTTGCATCGTTTTTTCTAACAATTCAAAAGAATCCGCTTGAGCGCGTTTATTTAGGCTGTATAATTGAGGCTCGAACTGAGTGGTTAAGGTATGTACGGAATGAACGACCGTGTCGCCCTTTCTTTTTTTCAGTTTTTTTCCGAATTTCTTATTATATTCGCAGTAAGATTCTAAAAACACTTCTGCAACCTGCGTTTTTTGTGAACTCAACTCCAAAAGAGCGTCTTCCGTATTGAAGCGTCCGAACAGTGACGCCGTAGATATACCCGTTTTTACCATTTTATCTCTCTTTTTTATTAGTATTATTTATCCGTGGTTTTTTATATCTTCTTTATTTGCAAATTTTCTCTTGCAAATCATCGCCGCGATAAAAAGGATAATGCTTGGCAAAATAAATTCCGTCACTCTAACTAACGCGTACACGTATAACGGCGCGCTGTTGTTTTGCGAATCGTATTTGACAATATCGATTCCGAATCTCAAAACGAAACCTAAAATCAAAAAAACGGATACTGCAAACAAAAAATTTTGAACGTTTGATTTTTTCATATAAAAATCCCCTTTCAAATTAAAATTCTATCTGTTTTTAAGTTTTTAGGCAACCGCTCGATATCGGGCGGTTGCCTAACGGTTCCGTTATGTAAATTTTACGTCAGTCAATCTCCGGCTCTATCAAGCCTAAATCTCCGTCTTTTCTTAAATACAACACCTGAACGGTGTTTGTTTTTGCTTCTAAAAACACGTAAAAAGAATGACCTAAAAGTTCCATTTCTTCTTGAGCTTCTTTAACCGTCATCGGAGAAAGCTTAAACTTCTTTTCTTTAACTAGATCCGATTTTTTATTTTCGGTTATTCTTTCATCCTTAAATTCCGCAACGCCTAAAAACGCGGCATTTTTATTTTGCCTATCGAATTTAGTGCGGTATTTTCTGATTTGCCCTTCTAACTTAGGCAAAACGGCGTCTAAATTATCATAGAAATTATCGCTAGAAGCGGTTGCCCTTACGAACTTGCCGCAATAGTCTAG
>CAZXOQ010000107.1:0-4390 GCA_964642415.1 uncultured Christensenella sp.
ACAAAAAACAGCGGCAAGGCTTTTCCCTCCGCTGTTTTTTATACTAAAACGGGTGGCGTTAAACCGAAGTTTAACGCCACCCGCTGTGATTAGCAATTTATGCGTTTACGTCTGTCACTATAAAGTTTTTGCCGCGTTTTAGCGGTTGTTTAATGTTTGAATATTCAAAAAACGCAGAAACCCCATCGGGAATTTCTATCGTAAATTCAGCCTTATTGCCGTCGCTGATATAAGATACCGAAATTTTTCCTAAAGGCAACTGTTCATAACCACGCATACGCTTAAATTTTTTCACGCAGCACGGCGCGATTTTAATACGTTTATATCCCAAACAATCTTCTTCTTGACGAATACCTAATAAATATTTAAAGAAATACGTTACGATTGCTCCGCGCATGGGATGGTTGTGCGACCGACTGCGTTCGCTATCCCAATACTCGTGGAACGTGGTTGCTCCGCCGTCTTTCCAACGCGCAAAACCTTGTTTTCCGTTACTCGTCAATAAGTCGACGGCTAAATCGCCGTCGCCGCGTTCGAATAAAATTCGCGTTAAAATTTCCGTTGCGAAAATACCCGTATCGTAACAACCGATTTTTTTATAATAATCAACCAAATTCAAGTACGTATTGCTTTTCCCGAACGTTCCTTGTTCATCTAAACCGATATCTACGGCGAAAGCGTTCGCGCCTTGGGCATTCATAATATAATTGCCGTCAAACGCGTTATAATATGCGGCTTTAATGGCGCTTTTTCTCTCCGTGATTTTACGTTCGTATTCAAAAACGTCTTCGTTTTTCCCGATAGCGAGAGCAATTTTACGCATTTTTTCCAAGGACTTGACGGCAAAATATGTATTCACGTACGCCGCGGGAATCAACATTTGCTGTTCGCTGAAAGTTAAGTCTTTATCGGGATACAACACGTTAGGCGCACACCAATCGCCCAAGCACCATTCACCTTTTTTATCGCTAGTGACCAAGCCGAATTCCGAATGAGCGTCTAAATAATCTATATAACGGCACATATTATCGTAATATTTTTGCAATATAGATTTATCGCCGAAGCGCTCGTATAGCAAATACGGTACTTCGATTATGGCGCACCCCCAACCGCCGGGGCCGCCGCCGCTACGAACGTACGGCGCGGCATTTTGCACGTGACCGCTGATTGAGTCTTGCCCGTCGGCGATATCTTGCAGCCACTTTTCGTAAAAAGCCTTTGCGTCAAAGATATTTAATACCGCGGATAACGTTAACTGTCCGTCACCGGTATACCCTCTGCGTTCTAAATGCGGACAATCTGACGGATGCCCCGTGTGCATATTGCAAAGCATCGTGTGCACGAAAGTCCGATACGTCCAAGTCAATATTTCGTTATCGCATTCGAAATCACCAGTAACGCGCACGTCAGAATGAACCACTTTTACGGAGGATAGCTCGGCATTGCCTAAAATTTCTAAATATCTAAAGCCAAACCAAGTAAATTCCGGCTGAACAATCCTTTCTTTACCGTCAGATATAACGATAAAAGACTGCCCTTCTTTCATAATCGCAAAGTCCGGTCTGTCGAATAAAATAGGCAAGCCTGCGCCGTGTGTATACCTTTCGTCTAACCGACAATCTTTTGTCAGCTCTTCCGAAAAGCGAACTTTAACCGTTTCGCCCTTTTTAGCTTTAATTTTTAAAACAGGATAACCTACCGTATTTTCTCCGCAATCGAAAAGCGCGCCCGATTCGGTATCACGCAATTTTTTCGGCGAAAGCGTTTCAATCAATGTATCCTTAGGGCAATCGGTTTGACAATATTCCGTCACTAAAGGAGCAACCTCCTCAGCATAATCCCAAGCGGAATCGTCAAAATCAGCGGCAAAAAAATTGCCGACCGAATTATAATTATGCTTTTCGTAGGTATGAAAATAATAGCCGTCTACGTGCGTTTTTCCGATACGGCAATTTTCATCCGAAACGAAATCTATCTCGCCGCTTGCCGTTTGCACGTTAATGCGAAAAATCGTTTTCGGAACACCGAAAAAACGTTCGGGCGAAGTATACCAACCTCCGCCGTAAGCAATCGCAAAGATATTTTCGCCCTCTTTCAAATATGGCGTAACGTCAAAAGAGGGCACGTATACACGCTGACCGGAAAGGCTTTCGTCTATCGGCTCGGATTTTTTTTCATATTCGGACGAAAGCGGCAAAAAAGTATCGGGGTTTATTAAAGCCCCGTTAATATACGCCTTAAAAAAACCCAAACCCAGTGCAAAAAGCGTTGCTTTTTGCACTCCTTTAACCGAGAATCTGCCGCGTACGGCAAAAAAGTCATCCGCCGTAGCCGAATTTTTACCTATCCATTTCGCACTACCGAAAAAATCGTTTTGTTTCATACCAAATTGCCTCCAATCTTTCGACGACTTTATAGATTAAGAGAAGCGTAAAGCGCCGCCCCTTTGAGAGTACCGTATTGAAGCTCTGTCAAAATAATATCGGCTTTCAATTCCTCTTTAAGCTGCTCCGTTTCAGAAATATTTCTTCCGTAAAAAACCACTAACATATAATTTACGTCTATTCTTTCGGCGACTATGCGTTTATAAAGCTTGTCGTAAGTAGCCTTGTCGGTAGTTTTTAACGATTCGATTGCATCCAAGGCGGAATCTATATGCGATTCAAAAGTTCTTAAAGTGCTTAAACTCCAATGTTCTTTATTGCCCCATGCCCCGTAAGGAGTACCTGCCACGCCTTTTTGAACCATAGCGTCCATATGTGCATACATAGCCTTGTACAAGTTATACATATCGTTGCTTGCAACGCCGTAAAATTCCGTAAAGAACTCTCTAACCGATTCGTCAACGTCTAAGGTTACGTCGTTCATTAATTTAGAATTGATAAACATTTTCAGCATATCGAAGCCGCTCTGCATACCGTAAACGCCGCTTTTACCCTCGGTAAACACAAATTCTACGTCTAACGCCTTCAAATATGCGTATCTTTCTTTCATTCCGGATAAAGAGTTAAACGGAACAAGCGAAGTCTCCGCGCCGGAAGTGCTTATCCCAAAAGCGCAATCGTAAAGCCAAACGTTCAAAGTGTCGGCAATCGCACGCCATGCAGATAAGTTAGCTTTGGTTTCATCGCTGAACGGCTTATTATAAACAATCTCAATCGGCGCAACCATAACCGCAGTGCCTTCTTGCATTTTAAGCTCTTGCGTGTTTAAGGTAGGAGCTTGATAATACCCCAAATAAGCCAGCATACATATTTTTATATCCGAAACGATTCCTTTTTTTGCAAGCAAGCTTCTGAATTCCGCGTTCAAATCATTGATAAACAAAACCGTTGTCGCGCCGACAGAACCGTAATACGACTTATAATACGAGCAAGTAGAGCAATTGCAACTATCGTGATTATCTTGACCGATAAAGCCCACGTAAGCTAAATTTGGATTACTTTCTACCGCCGACGCCAAAGTTTCCGCGGCAACGCGTATCATCTCGTTATATTCGGCTGAATTTCCGTGAGCGGTATAACACAATTGCGTTTTACCCTCATTATACCAAGCGGAATGAGTGCTATAATACGTATCCGGAGATAAACAAGCAAACGAATTGTGAAAAACCGCACCGTTAACGGGTAAAAAATAGTTCGTGTATATTTTTACGCCGTAGCGGTTAGGATTTACCACGTCGTTTTCAGCCCACATAGTGCCGTAACCGGCGGCACGATTCTCAAAAGAGGGAATAAAATTTTCTTCATCGATATCCGACAAAAAGAGCTTGTTTTTACTTTGAATTTTTATCGCGTCTTTATAATAATATTCATAATCGAACACGTTACGCATAAACCCGTAAGTACCGTAAAGCGCACCGTAACTTTGACCGAGAATAAATATAGAGTTATTTTTTACTTCAATCTTATACCCGTCCGCATTTAACGAAGAATCTGCTTTATACCCAGCTTTTTGCGAAAACGAATTGTAACCTAAACATATATATTCGGCATTTTCGTTAAAATCAGCCTGACTATCAGAAACAACCTCAAGCGTTGCGCCCGTCGCTTTTTTAAATAGCGACGTAAACTCTCCGACCGCCGCTTTTAAAACGGGGTCGGAGAGATAATTCGCCGAAGCTACAAGCTTATATTCGGTATTTCCTTTTTCGACAATCAGGCCGCTGTAAAAGATTCTTCAACTATTTTTTCAATAGCGATTCCCGCTTCTACGGTGTTACCGATAAAGGTGATAGACATTTTTACCGTTCTGTCATCGCTAGATATCCAAGGATGATAATCACATCCTTCTGCGTTTCCGATAACAGTTTTATTGTCATCGGGATCTTGGAACAACATATATCCGTTTGCGCTGTATCTGTAAATATGCTCGGAATTCGTATTGTTTA
>CAZXOQ010000108.1:0-4234 GCA_964642415.1 uncultured Christensenella sp.
TTACACGACGGCGGAAAGGCAAGCTATTCGCTTTGTAAAATTAAATATATTTTATTAGGTAATTAAATTTTGAGGTAAACGATATGAATAAAGTTTGTGATTTTTTGAAAAAAGCCGAAACTTATTATTTGGCTACTATTGACGGCGACCAACCGAGAGTGCGTCCGTTTGGAACGGTTAATATTTTCGACGGAAAATTATATATACAAACGGGAAAAATTAAATCCGTATCTAAACAACTTAAAGAAAACCCCAAAGCGGAAATTTGCGCATTTAAAGATGGTACGTGGCTTAGATTATCGGGTGAATTGGTTGAAGACGACAGAACCGAAGCAAAAAAATCTATGTTAGACGCGTATCCCTATTTAAGAAAAATGTATGACGAAAACGACGGCAACACTCAAGTGTTTTATTTTAAGAACGCTAAAGCAACTTTCAGTTCTTTTACCGAGCCGTCTGAAACCGTTTGTTTTTAAGGTTTATAAAAAATACTAAAAGAGAGGATATTATGGAAATAACTAAAAACAATTTTGATAACGAGGTTATAAAGTCTGAAAATCACGTACTGTTGGATTTTTGGGCTACGTGGTGCGGACCGTGCAAAATGATTGCCGGCGAAGTTGAAAAGCTGTCTGAAAAGTTTGACGGCAAATTAAAAATAGGTAAAATAAACGTAGACGAAGAACCTTATTTATGCGAAAAATTCGGTATAGACGTTATCCCTACCCTTATTCTTATTAAAAACGGTAGTGAAATAAAAAGAAATTCCGGCTATCTCACCGCGGAAGAAATAGAAAAAACGTTTGAACTTTAAAAAATTATAAAATAAAAGCTCCGTTCGTACTAGATATGCGCTCTAAAAAGTTTTTTAAACTTTTTGGTTCATATCAACGAACGGGGCTGTTTTTATTTGCTCAAATAAACCATTAAAACCGCTATATCCGCCGGAGAAACGCCGGATATTCTGCCGGCTTGCCCTAAATTTTTGGGGCGAATTTTATCGAGTTTTTGACGTGCTTCTAATCTTAAACCGTTAAGAGAAAGATAATCTACGTTATCGGGAAGCAATTTTTCTTCTAGCTTAATCGCTTTATCTATTTGTTCTTGTTCTTTTGCGAGATAACCGCTGTATTTTTCGTCCGTTTCGACGGTTTCTAAAATCGCGTCGGAAATATTTTCAAATCCGTCTAATTTAGAAATAATTTCCGAAAGCGGTATTCCGCGGCGGATAAGATCGCCTACGGAAAGCGCGCATTGCGCTGCCGGAATACCGTGTTCCGATAAAATACTTTCCGTTTCAGACGGTTTAAGCATACGCGCGCTTTCGGCTTTTGCGCGAGAGTACTCTGCCATTCTGCTTTGATAAACGGCGTAACGTTCGTCGGAAACGAGTCCTGCGGCTCTGCCCTTTTCGGTAAGTCTGAAATCGGTGTTATCTTGCCTTAAAACTATGCGGTATTCGGCGCGGCTGGTCATCATTCTGTACGGTTCGTTTGTACCTTTGGTGACTAAATCGTCTATCAAAACGCCGATATATCCGTCGTTACGTTTTAGTATAAGCGGTTTTTCTCCGCGGAGTTTAAGCGACGCGTTAAGCCCCGCTATAAGACCTTGCGCGGCGGCTTCTTCGTATCCGCTAGTGCCGTTGATTTGCCCCGCGGTGAATAAGCCTGAAATCTTTTTATATTCTAAAGAAGCGTCTAAATCGAGAGGGTTTATGCAATCGTATTCTATTGCGTAGGCATAGCGCATTATTTCGCATTTTTCAAGACCTTTTACCGAGCGGTACATTTCTTTTTGAACGTCGTGCGGAAGCGAAGAAGACATACCTTGTACGTAAATTTCGTTTGTATCCGCGCCTTCCGGTTCTAAAAACAACTGATGACGTTCTTTATCGGCAAAGCGAACGACTTTATCTTCTATAGACGGGCAATAGCGCGGTCCCGTGCCGTGTATTTTGCCGGAATAAAGAGGCGAACGGTGAAGGTTGGCGCGTATTATTTCGTGAGTTTTTTCGTTGGTATAAGTCAAGTAACAGGGAGTTTGTTTTTCGGGAACGTTACTGCTCAAATAAGAAAAAGGATATACTTTTTCGCCCTCTTGAATTTCAAGCAGAGAAAAATCTACGGTGCGTTTGTCTATTCTTGCGGGAGTTCCCGTTTTAAATCGGCGAACGTCAAATCCTAGCTTTATGAGATTGGCTGTAAGCTCGTTTGCCGGTTGAAAACCGTTAGGTCCGGAAGCCTGCCTCCATTCTCCGGTTATGACGCTGCCGTTAAGGTATACGCCCGTGCAAATTATCGCGGTACGGCAAGAAATCACGCCGCCGAACGCGGTTTTTACGCCGATAACCTTTGCCCCGTCGGTTAAAATCTCAGTCGCTTCGCTTTGAAGTATTTTTAGATTGGGGGTGTTTTCTAGCGTTTGTTTCATAACGCGGTGATAAAGATTTTTATCTTCTTGCCCGCGTAAGCTTCTAACCGCAGCGCCTTTGCCGCGGTTTAACATTCTTATTTGCAAAAGCGCTTTATCGGCGTTTACGCCCATTTCTCCGCCGAGAGCGTCTATTTCGCGTACTATCTGTCCTTTTGCCGTGCCGCCTATAGACGGGTTGCACGCCATAAAGGCTATGCTGTCTAAATTAAGCGTAAGCATAGCCGTTTTTATTCCCGTTCTTGCGAGCGCGAGCGCGGCTTCGCAGCCGGCGTGCCCTGCGCCGATTACTACGGCGTCGTAATATCCTTCAGAAAATTCGTCCATATGTATTTTTTTTTATGTTTATAAAATTATCGTTACTGTTTTAGCAGCATTTTTTGAATGTCTTTTATATCCGTGGCAAGTTTGTTATCGGTTTTCATTTGTTCGGCAACTTTATCGCGCGCGTAAATTACGGTTGCGTGATCTCTGCCGCCGATTTTGCTGCCGACGGTTACGAGCGGTAAATTCATCATATCGGTTATTAGGTATATGCAAATTTGGCGAGGTTCTGAAAACTCTTTGTTTTTCTTTTTGCCAATTAAATCCGATTTATTTATTTTATAAAAATTGCACACGCAGTTTATTATATCGTCTACCTGTAATTCTTCTTGCTTTTCGCCTGCGGATTCTTTTAGCGCGTCTTTAACCAAATCTATGGTTATGGGGCGCTCGTGCAGCTTAGACGCGAATATAACCTTGGTGAGTTTACCGATTAGCGAACGTATATCCCCTTCGAACGTTTCTGCTATATAGGTTAAAACTTTTATATCTACAAGGCATTTTTGTTCTTCGGATTTTTTTCTTAAAATTGCGATTCGCGTTTCTAAATCGGGCGGTTGAATATCCGCAAGCAAGCCACCTTCGAAACGTGTACGCAAGCGGTCTTCTAGCACCTCGATTTCTTTCGGAGGGCGGTCACACGTAAGCACTATTTGCTTGTTTTGCATTACCAGCTCGTTAAAGGTGTTGAAAAATTCCGTTTGAGTTCCTTGGCGTTTTGCTAAAAACTGAACGTCGTCTATAAGCAAAACGTCTACGTTGCGATATTTTCTGCGAAAATCTTGCGGCGTGGTTTTGCCTTTGCTTAAACTTTCAACCATTTGATTGGTGAATTGTTCGCAAGTGGCGTAAAGAACTTTTAGTTTAGGATCGTGTGTTCTTATGTGGTTGGCAATCGCCATAAGAATATGCGTTTTGCCAAGCCCCGAACCGCCGTAAATAAAAAGCGGATTATATTCGTCTGTTTTGCCGGGGTGATCCGCAACCGCTTTTGCCGCCGCGTAGATAAACTCGTTAGACGGACCTACGACAAAAGAATCGAAGGTGAATTTAGGGTTAACGGGCGTGCCTTGGTTTTCTATCTCGTCACGCAGTTCTTCGCCTGCGATTTTTTCGTATTCTTCTTTATCTTTGGCGTCGTATACAAGAAAGTCTGTGATTTCAGACGTGCTTTTTTTAAGCGCGTCGCGTATTTTTTCCGCTAAAGATTCTTTAAGCACGGCATCTCTTAAAAGTTTGCCTTGAACGCATAAAACAAGCTTGCTGCCTATAATATCTACGGGAACAAGCGGAGATATAAACGTTGAATATGATATAGAGCTTACGGTTTTTTCAAGCTCCGGAAGGGTTGTTTTCCATAAAATTTCGTAAGATTCCATCGAGAGTTCCTTTTTATTATTTTTTTCGTTTGCCAAATCGGCGTTATTGTTGTATAATCTAATCGAAGCTTTTTTAAGTTATATATAATATCATATAA
>CAZXOQ010000109.1:0-4180 GCA_964642415.1 uncultured Christensenella sp.
TTATAATGATGTTAAAGAGGAATATATTGCAGGCGATAAATATACAGTAAAATCTTATAAAAAATTATATGATGCAATTACTGAATTTAATTTAAGTGATTTGAATGAGTTCAAAAAAGAGATTGCTCATGATATCAAACGTACAATATTTGGCTTTATACAAAATCAGAATACACATTATATGGATATGGTTTGTGGACGCTTTGCACGTAAGGTTATATTTCTTTCCGAAATAAAAGAAAAATATAAAAGGAATTTAGAAAATTAATGTTATTGTCTTAAAAATCGTACATTGTCTTTGCTATAATTGTGTCAATAAGATACAAAAAGCAAAGATAATGGAAAACAAAAATTAAAACATAAGAGAAAGTATTATGGAAAAATTGAAGGTTTTAGGGGATTTCGATTTTAATAATTATGAATTTTCGCAAAGCGTTGATTATGAGGTGTTTAGACTGCCTTTGTTTCATGGAACCAGAAGATACGCTTTAGAAATTAGTGAAGAAAAGTGGAAAGAGTTTTACGACGCATGCAACGTTATTATACCGTTTGCAAAAAAATTAATCGACGAGAAAAAGATTGATTTTAATTATGTGGTAAATGCAGTGGATAAAAGTTCGCAGTATCAATACGGGGATTTTTAATATCGTACATATCCAAAAGTCCTGTTTTTAGTACATAACATATTATATAATAACACTGTAAATAGTTTTGCAGTGTTATTTTTTTATATTCAAAAAGAAAAAAACTTGTACTAATAAAAGATAATAAGGAGAAAAATATGCGTAAAAAAATAAAAGATTTTATTGCAAGTTGCAACGGAAAGACGACTATAGCAGAATTGCAAGAAGTTTGTGCTAATGAGAAAGAACTAAAAGAGATATTAAAAGCATATTCGAAAAAGAATAACGGTAAACAGGATAACGATTATGAAGTTTCTTGTGAATTGAAAGAAATGGCGTTAAAAGCATTTGAAAACGTTCCGAAAGAAGAAATTACGTGTTTGAATATACAAAAAAAATTACAAGTCGGATACGGTATTGCTTGGCGATTAAAAGATTGGCTTTTACATACTAAATAAGTTGAATACGAAATGTTTTTGGTGTACGTGAAATTGTATAACGTAGAAAAGAGGTGATTATTATGACTCAAAAGATGCAAGAAAAACTTAAAAACGTGCCGTATAACGGCGACGACGCATTTAGCGAACTCAAAAGAGTTCTTGAATTTTGTTGTGATATAGAGGAAGTCGGAGAAAAAGAAAAACAAAGGCTCGATTATGAATTAGAAATCGTTAAGAGAACGGACGTCGCAAAGATATTTTTGTTTGCCATAGATTTGATACACAATCATTCTTTGGCAACTACGATGGCTACGGAAGGAAATTCTTATATAAATTATATGCTTGGTATAACTAACGTAAACCCCGTAATATACAACTTACCTTTTGAAAGATTTTTTTACGAGCAAAAGGAATCTTTGCCGACTTTTAACGTTTACGTTACTAAAGACGGAAAAGCAAGCATACTAAAAAACCTAAGCAAAAAATACGGCGAAGACACTGTTGTCAGGGGCTATGATAACGTATGCGATTATTTTGTTTCTTCTAAACCGATAAAAAAAGATTTGATAAGAGAAAGTTTATCGGTAAAAACAAAAGACGGAGAAATTTACAAAGAAAACGTTTCCGTTTTGACGCATAAAGAACTTTTAGACTTAAATTTTTATAGTTTCGGTGTTGTGGAAGTCGATACTCTACAATATTCTACCGAAGAGGTTTTTTTAGAAGAAAGAATTTTTGAGAAAAAGTCGGAATTGTTTGATACCGAATACCATAATTCGGTTGTCGCATATAACGGAATCGAAGAGATAAAAGGTTTTTTAAAAGATACGGATTATAAGCTTGTTTATCAAGAACAGTTTATGGAAATATGCAATAAGTTTTTAGAAATAGATTATGCGACTGCCGATATATACCGAAGACTAATCTCTAAAAGAAAAAAAGACGGGCTTGTTGATTTTAAACAAAAAATTTTAGATAAGTATAAAGAAAACGGAGAGGATTTGTTTAATTATTTATACGATACGGTATGGCGTTCGGTAAGTAAAGCCTACGTTATCGCTAATTTATATAATATAATAGACGAAACATTAGAAGAGTGGTGAAATATATGGACGTTTATAAATACATACGCAGTAAAGACGTAAGAGAATATAATAAAAAAATCAAGCACGAATTTAATACGCTCGAAAGCACATTTTTAGTGTGGCGCAATTATGATATTTCTCTTTGTGAAAAACACGAAGCGTGGCGACAAATTTGTTCGGAAATGCCCGATACGGAAATTAAAGAGAGGTTAAACGTTGATTATGCGCCGAGCTTACATGAACTTATAGAACTGTTTATTAAAACGGATAATTTTTTAATTAACGAGTTTTATCGTGAAGACGATTGTGCTATATACGGGTATCGTTTCTATTGCGAAGGGGATAACGGGTGGAGTGAAGATTTTAGAACGCCCTATTCGTGTTTTGAAAAATTAAAAAAGGCTGTAGAAGAAGATTTTGACCTCCCAATAGTTGCAATAGAATATAGGAAACAATATTTGAATTCGGAATGGAAAAATATCGTTCTGTCTACAAAAAAAGACGGAACGATTATGAACGTTAGTATGCAAGGTTTTGAAGAAGATTTTTTAAAAGATAATTCTTTAAAGGACAAAGAAGAATTTTTTGAAGGACTTTGGATAGACGTACCCACACCTTTTAAGGTGGGAGATATAGTATGTTCTAAAAAAACACCGTTCGGATATAACGTCTATAACGGAGAACAACCGTTCGTTTTAACTTATATGGCTAATTGGTCAAGAAAAGATTCTTTAGAGCGAGGTGATAAAATAGACAGAAGCGAGTGGCAAGACGAGCGCATAACTCGTTGGAAGGAAAGCGGAGATTCTTCCGATATGATCGCAAACGGTTATTTCCTTGCGACCGATTATAACGATAGGTATACGGGTGATTTTTACGACGAGTGCATGCACGATTATACCGATTTAGAATATTATCGCGGAGAGTTTGTCGGTGGAGAAAGGGTGCTTTTGCCCGTAAGTTATTTTGTTAAGGGCGAGATAGTCGAAGAAACGTTTATTAAAGCTTGTGAGATAATAAAAAAACAAGAGGAAGTAAAAGAGAACGTTAGATGTTTAGGCATTTTAGACGAGTGGATTAAGAAATTGGGGATTAAGTAACATGGCTGAAAAAGGTATGTATAAAAAAACCGTCGGTACGGGATGGGATAATCCTAAAGAGGTACGGCGTCCGAGAGAAAATCGGTTTTTCGAAAAAGAGCAAAGCAATACGGTCGGTTCTCGCAATAAATCAAAGGCAAAGGGAAAACCGAGAGCCGACCATAAACACAATTATAAGCCTATTTTAGTATGGAGAAAATCTTTTTGGAATAACAAAATTTACGGTATAGTAAAGCATTGCTGTGAAATTTGCGGAAGAGAAGAAGCCCGATACACATTTTATTCCGACGATGATAAATATTATGGGGAAATTCCACATTTTTTTCAAGACGAAAATGATAAATTGACACCGATACAAAGCGATAAATATCAAAAAACGATATTTTTAGGCGGTTCAAAAACAATAAATGCCCTTACCGAAGATATAAAAAAGAAGTTTTTTAAAATGATGAATTGCGGATATAAATTTGTAGTCGGAGATTGTGTCGGCGCGGACTTACAAATTCAAAAATTATTATCTGAATACGGATATAAAAAAGTAATAGTTTATTATAGCGGAGATAAACCGAGAATAAACTTGGGCGAATGGAAGACGAAATACATATCTTCTAACAAATACGTTAAAAGATGTGAAAGACAAAAGTCAAAAGACGAACAAATGGCAAAAGATTGCGACGAGGGGTTTATGTTGCTAAACGGAACTACTAAAGGCACTATGGCAAATATAGAAACTCTTTTGTCGTTAAATAAAAAATGCACGGTCGGACTTTGGGAAGACAAAAGAAATTGGTTCAGGTGTGCCGAAATCGACGACGAAAAGGATTTTGAGTGGGTAAAAAAATTTTATGAAAGATAATCGAGAAAAAGAGCGAGAACTACAAAATTTTGTTACAATAGATATAGAAACCAGCGGATTAGATTCGTCTAAAGAC
>CAZXOQ010000110.1:0-4162 GCA_964642415.1 uncultured Christensenella sp.
TCGTTAAACTTCTCTCTAGAACGGTCTTTAAGCGAACGCGCCGCGGCTTCGCAACCGTCGGCAATCATTATGATTGCGGAAATTTTTGTTTGAGGTTTAGGCCCGGGATAACAGTATTGTAATATCGGAACTTCTCCGTCGGTAAATTTTTTAGCTTTAGCGTAAAAATACCAAATAGGCAACGTTCCGTGATGTTCTAAACAAACGGCGGCGATATTTTCGGGAAGTCTAGCTTTTTTTGCCAAAGCATATCCGTCTTGCGTGTGAGATTTTATAATATTTGCCGAAAGCTCTGGCGTTAAATCGTCGTGCGGATTTTCACCGTCCGCTTGGTTTTCCTTAAAAAATTCCGGACGACGAAGCTTGCCTATATCGTGATAATAAGCGCACGTTCTTGCAAGAAGCGCGTCCTCACCGATTGCGGTTGCGCAAGCTTCGGCAATATTAGACACGACTATCGCGTGATTAAACGTACCGGGCGCTTGCTCTATCATCTTTCTTATATACTTTGATTTATGATCCGTAAGCTCCGCATACTTAAAACAAGTTACCTTTTTAAACGCCGTTTCAAAAAACGGAAGCAATATTATAAAAGCGGCAACGGCAAACGGACCGGAAAAGAAGCCCGACAACAAAGATTTGAAAAGATTATCCCCTCCGAAATCTATCATCGGCAAAGATATACAAATAAGCACGGGTATAGACACGGGAAAAGATAGCGCCAAAAGCTTGCCGCGCGAATACACGTCCGATAAAACGTATACCGCGATAATGCCCGAAGCCATACCCATTACCAAAAAGAACACTACCGAATAACCGCTGAGCCCCGTAAGCGAACCTGAAAAAGCGTCGAACAAAAAATTTAGTATACAAAAAACGAAGTTTATAAAAACCGCCGTTCTACTATTAACCAAAAACAACGTGGTAATCGCCGCAAAGGCAAACGGTCTAACGTAGGAATCGAGATAATTGCCGCTCACGTAGCAAATAAACAATCCTACTTCCATAATAAGAAAAATCATTTGCGAATTAGCCGGCGAATGTAAAAAATCTCTGCTTTCAAACAAAAGATAAAGCGCGGTTATTCCGACAAGCAAAATCAATACCACGAAAAAGCTGAAAAAAGTATTAAGCGATGCAAAATACTCGTCGAACGGCACGCCGCCGCGACGCGCGTTTAAATATACCGCCACAATAAACAGCCCTGCGAGAATTAAAACGTTTACCACGTAAATCGCCGCAACGCCTATCACGTTTTTTCTGCTCCACGGTAGAAGCTTTATCGATCCTTTGTTGTCCATAATTTATTCCTTCGGCATTCCTGAATATAAAATTCTTTTATAGCTTAATCTTACCTTGTAAATAAAGCCTTTTTGCCCTTTAGTTTTTTCTACCGAGCTTTCGGTATAACGTTCGCCTAAAGCGTTTTCGGCAAATATAACGGATTCTTCTTCACGGTCGTCCGATTCGGAAAAATACTCGTAATAAAAATCCGTTTTTATCGCAACGTACGCAAGCAATCCTTCTTCAATTTTAACGCCGTTTATCTCGGCGTACGGCTCTGCAATCATATCTCCGGCATTAACGGCATCGCCAACCTTTACAGTCGCGCTGCCGCGGTAAACCTTAATTTCCTCTATAACGCCGTTCACGTCTGAAATAAGCGGTTCTTTAATTACGGTAACGCTTTTTTCAGCATTTTGTCTTAAAGCAAGCTCTATTATAAGACGGTTACCGCGTTTTTGACACGACGCGTAAACCAACCGCGGATTATTTGCCAAAATCTCAGCGGATAAATTTTTCAAATCCCCGTCGGGAAAGCGCGAATACTCGACTATTCCGCGTTCCGAAAGAAACTCGCGGACCTCTCTTTTGCAAACAGCGCCCGTTCCGACGTAATCGATTTTCATTATAAATCCGTCTAAAAAGGAAGCGACGCATATAAATAAAGCCGCGCCGACAACCACACCGAAATTACGAATCAATCGCAAAAAGGGCAATGCTTTACCGTATTCTTTCACCTTTTTTATATCAGTATACCACAAATTATTGCAAATTGCAAAAAATTTTTCGCTATCGCGAAATTTTATGCCGATTATAATCGTTTTTCCGTCCGTTTTACGAACACGATAAACGCCGATTCCCTTTTTTTGAAGCGAATTGACAAGCCCGTCTAAATTATTGCCTTTTATCCTATACAAGACGTAAAGCGACGCGTCTGCATTTTTTAAGTTCTTTCTATCGATTTTATTTTTCCGCACACGGCAACGTCCCCCGCGCAAAATTTTTTTATAATAAGCTCTTCGCCCGATATCTTTATTCCGCCCTTTCTAAGATACAATTCTATTTTATCGGGAGAATAACTTTTTATCGAGCAAACCCCTTCTAGATAACATTTTTCTTCGCCTATCAGCACCGCTCGGAAAAATTTTTCCGCATTTATTTCCGACAGGCCGAATGCTTCGGCTATATTCTCAAAAAAACCCATATATAATAATATGCCGCGTTTTTAGGTAAAATGTAACGAACGAAAATTTGAACGGTTAACTTCAAAAGTTTTATCCTAAAGTAAGAAGTCTTGAAAGTATTTCTAAAAAACCGCTAAAAAGGATCCGGCGTTAAATAACGCCGGATCCAAAAAGGTTTTACGTTACCGAAAACCTATAGATTTATTTATCTCTAAGTGTTGTGCCTATTTTGACAATTCACTGTTTTATATTAGGTTAGACTATATATAAATTAGTCTTTTATCTCCCAATAGATTTGTCACGAAATGGGTAACTTGTTGGAATTTTGGTAGTTTACAATAGCGCAAACTAATCGCATTTTTAAGGAAAACCGTTTCAAGTGGTTTCTATATTTTTCACTAACAATCTTAAAAACTTAATGCGACCGATTACATGTTCTATCTTCATTCTGCGTTTGGACACTTCTTTGTTGTATTGTTTTCTTTCTTCATCTGTTAAATGTCGAGCATCTTCCGCATAACGATAAGGAAACTTCGTATTTTTGTGTACTTTTTGAATCCCTCTATATCCGCTGTCCGCCAAAACTAAAATATTTTTAGATACGTGCATAGTTTCTTTGTATATGCTGCCGTTGTGAGCTTTACCGTTATATTTATTTGAAAAATTTGTTCAGTCTTTCGGTCAATTACTACTTACGTTTTTATTGTGTGACGTTTTTTTGCTGGAATAATACTTCTTTTGCTTGTTTTGGGGGCGTTGGATAGGCGTTTCCGTGCTATCTACTACAATGACTTCTATAATGGAATTGCTTTCTCTTATGAGTTTTCTCTTGGGTAAAGCAATTTTTCGTCTTTTACCAAAACCTCTTCCACCCAATGAATAATGTTGCAGATATTTTGTTTTGCTAAGCCGTAGCTTGCCGCAATATTTTCGTATGTGCGATATTCTTTGTAGTATTCCAAAGTGGCTAAAAGCATATTTTCTATACTCAATTTTCTGTGTCGACCATGCTTGGTTTTATGCAGTTCCTCATACTCTTTTTGCAAAATTTCGACCATAGCATAAAAAGTCGAGGGTAATACTCCTGTTACTTGGCGAAATTTTGCTTCTGGGTAATCTTTTATTCTTTCGTACTTCATGGTCCTATTATACCATTTTTTCATTTCGTGACAACTCTAATGACCGGTTTTATCTGAACCGACACGAGTAATATATTCGTTGTCTTTTAATACTTTTAGCGCGCGCTTTACAGTTTCGCGAGAAATGCCTGTGGCTTTTGCTATATCATCAATCGTGCTATCGGAATGGCTTTGTATAAATTGCAAAACCTTTGTTGCAGATTTCGTAAGTTTTACAGGCTCATTTACAGGCTCATTTTTTGTCTTTTTCGGCTTGTTGAACGGAATCGTAACCGTTATCATATTCTGCGAAAACGTGTAAGCGTTTTCTCCGTATTCTCTCACGACAATGGGTACACCGTGTCCGGAATGCTCGACAATACCGCACTGAAGAAAGACTTTCATCAGTTCTTTATTGACGAGTTCTGTTTTGCCCGATAAAAATTCTTCTGCGGATATTTATTTAATTTTTTTATCTCTAAGTGTTGCGCTTAGTTTAACAATTCACTCTTATAGTTTATTGTGATTAGTCAAGCGTTTTTCAATAGTTTTTGGAAAATTTTTTAATTTTTTTTG
>CAZXOQ010000111.1:0-4116 GCA_964642415.1 uncultured Christensenella sp.
GTATAAAATCATACGTAAATGACGAAGAGAACGACTATTGCGACTTAGATCCAAACAAAATATGCGATAACTGTTGCAAATGTATCGAAACGGATAAAAATTATAAAATCATAAAAATAACAAAAATAATTACCGACGAAAAAAATTTTTAATAGACTTTTACGATAAGTTGTTGACAATCGCAATTATATAGGATATAATAAAACCATAAAAGATATTATTTTACTATTATTCGGGTAGAATAATACACAAATAAAAACAAGGATAAATTTTTATTTTCAAAAATGAAAGCAATCGTTAACGCAAAAATCGTTATGAGGGATCATTATATCCCAAACGGAACAATTTTAACAGAAGGGAAAGAAATTTATTCATTCGGTAAAGCTAAAGATATCAATATTCCGCAAAATGCCGAAATAATCGATGCAAACGGTTATTACGTCGGTCCCGGACTTATTGATATACATACGCATGCCGCCGATAACAAGTGGATATTCGAGCAGCCTAAAGAAACCTCCGAGTTTATGCTTAAACACGGCGTGACTGCTGTTTTGCCTGCTTTATACTATAATTTGAATAAGGCGCAATATCTCGAGGCGATTGATTCTGTTATTTCGGCATATGAGCAAGGTGATTTTCGCAATTTCTCCGGTGTGTATATGGAAGGTCCGTATTTGAATCCCAATTTCGGCTGTGACCGTGAAAAAAACACGTGGAAAGGCGCTGTTAATAAAGAAGATTATTTGCCGCTTATTGAAAAGGTGAAAGATTACGTTAAAGTATGGTGTATTTCGCCTGAAAGAACGGGTATAGAAGAATTTGTAAAAGACGTAAAAAAAGCCGTTCCTAACGTTGTTTTGGCGGTTGCTCATAGCGAGGCAACTCCTCAACAAATTGAAAAATACGTTCCTTACGGATTAAAAATAGGTACTCACCACACCAACGCAACGGGAACTATTTTCAAATATTCCGAATGTAGAGGTGTTTGCGTCGATGAAGCCGTAAATTATAATAACGATATATATGCAGAGCTTATTTCTGATAAAATGGGGCTTCACGTCGATCCGTATATGCAACGTTTGGTTAGAAGAATTAAAGGCGATGATATGATAATTCTTATATCCGATCAATTCGTATGCGACGGTCCGATTCCGCCCGGATACGAAGAGTCGGACGATATTCACTTCGATTTTGCGGGTGAAATAGCGGGTTCGGGATTAACGCTCGATATCGCGTGCAGAAACTTTATCAATCATACGGGTTGTTCCGTATGCGACGCATTTAAATTCGCCTCTTATAATCCGTCTAAAGTTATAGGGTTAGAAAAACAAGGCTGTATAAGAGAGGGGAATTATGCGGATCTTGTATTCGTAGATGAAAATTTTAATGTAAAAAATGTTATGTTTAAAGGAGATATATTATGAACAAAATTTTTGAACCAGCAACCGATTTTGCTTTTAAGCCGGCTGATTTCGTTCCGTTCAAGGACAGAGAAATTTGTGAAAAGCTTAGAAAAATGAGCGGTACGGAGCTTGAAAAACACGAGGATTGGCAACATCCCGAGTTTAACGTTAAGGTTATGATGAATCCTCATCCCGTTTTAATCGCAACGCTTTTTTCAAGAATAAAAGAAGCTTCCGAAAAGGGTAAGAAATTTACTATGATTCTTGGCAATCCTGAACCCGAAACGTATATTCCGCTTGCTCAACTTATCAACTATTTCAAGGTTGATTGCAGAAACGTTCATATTTTCGCAATGGACGAATGGGCGGACGATCAAGGTCATATTGCGCCTGAAACTTATAAAGCGGGTTTTGCGCATTCTATGTTAAAATATCTCGTTTATCAAATAGACGAAAAACTTCGTATGCCTTTATCTCAAGTTCATTATCCTACGGATAAAAATATAAATTCGTATTCCGATATGATTACCGAAACGGGCGAGGGAGGCGCTGATATTTGTAGTTCTTCTCCCGGATGGACGGGGCATATGGCTTTCATTGATCCCGTAAGCGAATTTACTTGCGCTAAGGATATGGATGAATATCTTTCTATGAAAGCAAGAATCGTAACCCTTCATCCTCTTACGGTTGCGCAAAACTCTTTGCACGGCGTATTCGGTCAATCCGGTTATATTCAAGACGTACCTCCCAAAGCTGCTACTATTGGTCCTGTTGACGTTAAAAACGCAAGAGAAAGAATAGAGGTTCATGCATTGCTTACGAACAACACGTTCTCTTCCTGGCAAAGAATGACTTCTCGTCTTGTTCTTCATGGACCCGTTACTCCGCTTGTTCCGAGTTCTATGCTTCAACTTATGAAAACACAAGTTCTCGTTAGTGACGAAATAGCTGCACCGTTTGAATGTTGGGAGAAAGTCGGATACTAATTTGCAAATATTAAAATCTCTTATAAATACTATTGTTTTTGGTGGAAATTATGTCTAACATAAATAATTTATCAGTCGGTTTTGCAAGAACCAACGTAACGCCGATGATGGGTATAAACTTAAGCGGATATTTTAAGAAGCGTTTAGCCGATGGCGTTTTAGACGAATTGGAAGTAAACGCCGTTGCAGTAAAGGTTTTAAATGATACGGTATTATTGCTAACAATCGATAACTGCGGTATAAGACAAAACTTACTTAACGATCTCAGACAACGTATCTCTAAAAAAACCGGAGTGCCTTTTGAGGCTATCTATATATCCGTAACGCATACTCACACCGGTCCGGCAATGCCGCCTGTAGAAGAAGATTGGGGTGACGGAAAATTAGAAGAGGAATATAAGGAATTCTTATTTAAAAAATCCGTAGACGTTTCTTGTTTTGCGATAGAAGACCTTAAACTCGCTAAAATGGGGTTAAACGTCGGTACTGCGCCTAATATAAGTTTTCTTAGACGTTTTAGAATGAAAGACGGTTCGGTTGCAACTAATCCCGGTCCGAACAATCCCGATATCGTAGCTCCGATTGGCGAGGTTGACGAAAGGGTAAATATCGTGCGTTTTGATCGTGAAGGAGCCGAAACTGTTTTGTTGACAAATTTCGGCGATCATCCCGACGTTGTCGGCGGAAATAAAATTTCGGCGGATTGGCCTGGACTTTTCAGAGCTGAAACCGAAAAAGCTTTAGATAACGTTAAGTGCGTTTTCTTTAACGGTGCTCAAGGCGACGTTAACCATGTTAACGTTCACCCGAAAGGCGGTGATTTCAATGATTTGTTTGTTGATTTCGACGACGTTTCTAGAGGTTACGGTCACGCAAAATATATGGCGAGAGTTGTTACCGGCGCGGTTTTGCAGGTTTATGATAAGGTAGAATACGTTGACGTTGATAAAATTAAATATATTCAACAAACGATAAAAGTTCCTTCTAACAAGCCGACGCCCGAAGAAATGCCTTTGGCAAAAAAATATAACGAATTGCATTTAGCCGGTAAAGATAACGAAATTCCTTACAGCGCGATGATGCTTACAACGGTTGTTGCGGAATCTCAAAGAAAGGTTCGTTTGGAAAACGGTCCCGATTATTTTGAAATGCCGATTTCCGGTATCTCAATAGGAGATATTGCCTTTATCGGCATACCGGGAGAACCTTTTTCCGGCATCGGTATCGAAATTAAGAATACCGACGGTTGGAAAATGATTTTACCGTGTTGTTTAACAAACGGAAGCGAAGGTTATTTTCCGATGAAAGAAGCTTATGACGAAGGCGGTTACGAAACAGGTTCATCCGACTTTAAGTCAGGCGTTGCCGAGCTTATTATAAAAGAGGCTAAAAACGTTCTTAAACTTTTGAAAGATCAAAAAGCTTAAAACACAAAAAAAGAGGCACTTATGTGCTCTTCTTATAGGGATTTTTAGAAAACTCGACTTATGAAAAGTCGAGTTTTCTTTTTGCCTAGCTAAAAATGCTTGATAAATATTTTAATTTGTAGTACAATAATAGTGCCAAACAATCTGAATACTCGTAGTAATGGGTGTTTTTTCTTTTATAGGAATATTATGCCTTTTTATTGCAATACTATCAAGAAACCATATTTGTTAAAAATGCGGCTCTTTCTTGATGGTAAGGCTTCACCTATACTACGATAGATTGTTTGGCGACAATTGGAG
>CAZXOQ010000112.1:0-4060 GCA_964642415.1 uncultured Christensenella sp.
TATAAGAATTTACCATATTTTTTATAATTTTGATGCTATAAAAGGGGTGAAAAATATGGTTTAATATTTAAGTAAAATGCGAGTATAGTCAAAAGGCTGATTTTGACGGTATCGCAAAGGAGATGAAAATATATGAAGCTAACGGTAGGAACGTTTAACGCTTGCCACTGCGCGGATTTTTCGTCAAAGAGGGGCGACGAGCTTCCCGTAGACGTAAAGAAAAGCGCGAGTCTTATATCCGAAACGGATATTACGGGCGTGAACGAGTTGTACGAAAAAAGCGATAATCCCTTGCTTCGCAATCAAACGGAGCGGCTGGCTAAAGAGTCCGGTCATAAATACGCCGAATTCGGGTTCGGTACGGAATTCGAGTGGGGTGACAGCATAGGCAATGCGGTATTATCTAAATATCCGATTGTCGGAATAGAAAAGATAGCTGTTCCCGCGCCGACTAAAGAGGAAAGACGGGCTGAAGAAACCGATTGGTACGAAGACAGAATAATCGTAAAGGCAACGATAGACGTCGGCGTAAAGATAGATTATATCAGCACTCATTTCGGATTAAACCTATTAGAACAAGAGCGTATGGTTAAGCGCCTGACCGAGATTATAGATAAATCTGAAAATCCAATCGTTTTATGCGGAGATTTCAACAGTGCGCCTCATTCGGATATTTTGAAACCCATTTATTCGAGATTGCGTAGCGCCGCGGACGAGGTTGGCAAGACAAACGAATTTACGTTAGATTCTTATAACCCGTATATTACGCTTGATTATATATTCGTGTCTAAGCAGTTTAGAGTATTGTCTTATGACGTGACGAAAAAAATCGTTTCAGATCATTTCCCGATAAAAGCGGAAATAGAGATAAACGTTTAACATAGATAAAAAACTTTAACGGAGAAAATTATGAACAAATTTTTCAAAAGAACAGTTGTTACACTTTTAGCCGCGGTATGCGCGTTCAGCTCTATGGGGCTTGCCGCATGCGGCGATACGCCAGATGATTCCAACAAGAATAACGTAATCGATCAGAAATACGATCCCAACATGGCTCAGCTTTACGTTTCTAACTTTAACGGCGGCGTCGGATCGGAATGGCTTTACAACGTTATCGAAAGATTCCAAAAGGAATATGCCGACGTAAAGTTTACCGATAACACCACGGGCGTTCAAGTATGGGTTGAAAACCATAAAGTCAGCGGCGAGGGTGTTGCGGAAAAAATGCAAATCGAAAAAAATCAGGTTTATTTCCTCGGCACGTCTAACTATCGCGATATGGTTGCAACGGGCAAGCTTTACGATATGACGAAATTGGTAACGGAAACGCTTTCCGACGTTGGTGAAAACGTTTCTATCGAGAGCAAAATGAGCGAAGATTATCAAAATTATTACGGATTAGGCTCAGGTGAAAATAAAAAGTATTACGCGATTCCTCACTACGATTGGTTCTCTACCATTACTTACGACGTAGACCTTTTTGACGAAAAAACGTTGTTCTTCGATACGCAGGGTAACCTTACTAAAACCTCTTCGGACGAAGGTAGAGGAACGGGCCCCGACGGCGTTACGGGCACGTATGACGACGGACTTCCCAGAACTTATGCGGAATTCTTCAAACTTTGCGAAACTATGAAGGTAAGAGGTGTTGATCCTATCGTTTGGTCGGGAATGTATAACTTTTATACAACCGAAATGATGGCTGCGTTAAGAGGCGATTACGAAGGAACGGAACTTTCCGCAAGAATCAACTTAAACGGCGGCACTATGACTAAGCTTATAGATAAAGTCAATGCGGACGGATCTGTAACGTTTAAGCCCGCCACCGTTATTACCGAGGAAAACGGATACGAAATTTTCAATTCCGCAGGATTGCTTTATTCTTTACGTTTCCTCGATACTCTTATAAAAAAGGGATATTATGCTGCGGCGTCTATCAACGAGGCTACCTCGCATACTGGCGCGCAAGCAACCTTTTTAACAAGTAAATACAACAGCAAAACCAATCCGATAGGTATGCTTGCCGAAGGTTCTTATTGGACTCACGAATCCGCCGATACTTTCCGTTCGATGGCAAGCAGATATAAAAACAGTTCTTTAGCAGAAAGAAGACTTTCCGTTATGCCTTATCCTAAAGCAGACGAAAGCCAGCTTGGCAAAAACACGTTGTTTAGCGGTTCTTCTATATGCTGTATAAACTCTACCTTAACACCCGGTTCTGATATGGCTAAACTTTCGGAACTTTTCGTAAAATATTGCTATACTAACGAATCTCTTTCCGAATTCTTTATGGTGACTAACGTAAACAAACCTTTCACTTATACGCTTAGCGCGGAACAAGAAGCTAATTTAACGCCTTACGGCAAGAGTATAATAACGTTGACTAAAAACAGCAATTGCCTTATAGGTTCTTCTAACAGCGATTTCTGTTACCGTAATTATACCGCACTTCAACCGCTTGTCGCATATGAAACGAGTTACGCGACCGATCCGGTAACGGCGCTTCGCGCAGGCACTTCACCCGAAACTATTTTTAACGCGATTAGATCAAGATATACTGCAGACAGTTGGAAAATACTTACGGGCTCTAATAAATAAAAGGTGCTAAATGGAAAAGAAAAATAACGTATTCAGTCAACGAAAAAGCAAAGATTTGATCTTTTGCTTGCTCGTTATATTAGTGCCGGCAATTCAATTCGGGATTTTTTACATCGGCGTAAACTTTAACTCTATAGCAATGGCGTTTCAAAAGTTCGAGATAAATCCCGAAACGAACCTCGGTGCTTTCGTAGGGAACGGATTTAATAATTTTGTGTCGTTATTTAACCAAATCCGTTACGACCACGCGATAGGTACGGCGTTCAAAAATTCCGGAATAACCTTTTTGGTAAGCGTGGGTGTCGGTACGACGTTGGCATTGGTTTTTTCGCTGTATATTTATAAAGAAATGTTCGCGTCTAAAACCTTTAGGGTATTCTTGTTTTTGCCTTCGATTTTATCGTCTACGATAACGGTTACGATGTACAGAAACTTTGTTGAAACCGCTTTGCCCGAAATGTTTCCCGGCGTATTCAACGGTATGGGGTTATTATCTAATCCCGATACCAAGATGTTTGCCATAATGTTTTTTATGGTGTGGATAGGCTTCGGAACGCAGATACTTATGTATTCGGGTGCGATGAACACGATAGAACAATCGATAATAGAGGCGTCTAAATTAGACGGAACAAACTCTTTTCAAGAGTTCTTTCATATAATTTTGCCGCTTATCTATCCTACGATAACTACCTTTTTGATTACTAACATTGCGGGGCTTTTCACTAACCAACTTAATTTGTACGCCTTTTACGGCAACGGCGCTGACGAAGCGTACAGAACGATAGGGTATCACTTATTCAGAATGGTTAACGTGGGCACGCGAGCGGAAAGACCTTTACTTGCGGCGTACAGCGTTTTGCTTACGTTGATAGCTACTCCGCTTACGCTTCTCGGAAGATTTGCTTTTGAAAAGTTAGGACCTAAAACGGAGTAAGGAGATAGATATGAAAGCTAAAAAGGTTTTTGGAAAAAATAGAGAAGGACTTAAAGCTACCTTTTCCGGTATAGGAATAGTCAGCTTGATAGTATTGCTGCTTTACGTTGTATCCTTGCTTTTTCCGCTATGTTGGGCTTTAATTACTTCGTTCAGAGAAGATTTAGACTTTATTATGAACGGAGGATGGGCATTGCCCGATCCGTGGACGCCTTATAACTACAAATTGATGTTCGTAGGTGACAGTATCGCTAATATAAAGCCAACCTTTGTTGTTCCGATACTGGGAGCGGAAGGAACGAGATCCGTATTAGTGCCGGAAATGATTATGAATTCTATTTTGTATTCGATAGGATGTTCGGTGCTAACGGCGCTTATGTCTTTGCTTGTCGCATACGTTGCCGGAAGATTTGATTTCAAGTTTTGTAAAGTTATTTACACGATAGCGATAATTCAAATGATTATACCTATCGTAGGAGCGTTGCCTTCACAGTTAGAGGTGGCAACCAAATTTGGATTTTACGACAG
>CAZXOQ010000113.1:0-4056 GCA_964642415.1 uncultured Christensenella sp.
GAATTATATCCCTATCAAAACGGATTCGGGCGAGCCGGAATTATATTCCGTACTCAACGAAATTAACGAACTCAACGCAAATACGCACACGCATATGCGGCAAGTGCAAGAAGAACACCACAAATTAAATACCGTACTCGAAAACGTTTCGCAAGGTATCGTCGCCATCGATAAAGACAAAAAGATTATTTTTGCAAACAAAAGCCTTTCTACTATTTTTGATTCTACCGAAAACGTTACGGGCAAAGATTTTATTTATTTGATCGATGATTTATCTCTTTGTGAAAAGATTGCCCGCCATCTTTGCGAAAACTACGCTTCCGAATATACCTATAAAGGCAAGGACTTATCCGTTGTCATAAGAAAGGTGGAAGACGAAAATCAAGACGACGTGTATTCTATCGTAATTATTACGGATATTACGAGCGAAAAAACGATTGCAAAGCAAAAAAGCGACTTTTTCGCCAACGCTTCGCACGAATTAAAAACCCCCGTTGCCGTTATGCAAGGTTTATCGGAATTGCTACTCGCCAAAGAAACGCTTGACGACGGTTCTAAAAAGCAAGTTGAGAGGATTCACAAAGAAAGTTTGCGCCTTGCTTCGCTTATTTCCGATATGCTTAAATTAAGCAAACTCGAAAACGGAGAAGAAATCGGTGTTTCTCTTTTACCCGTTGACGTAAGGGCTGTTGCGGACGAAGTGGCGTTAGAGCTTTCGTCAGAATTAAAAAAGAAAAACATCACGATGGAAATCGTTGGGCAGGGTAACGTTTTGGCGGATAACAAAAAGATTTTCGAAGTGGTTGAAAATCTTTGTTCAAACGCCATTCACTATAACGTAGAAAAGGGAAAAATTACGGTTGAAATTCGCGAGAACGATAACGGAACGGCATTAACCGTATCCGATACGGGTATCGGTATAAAAAAAGAACATTTGCCACGCCTTTGCGAACGTTTTTATCGCGTGGATAAATCACGTTCCAAAAAAACGGGCGGCACGGGCTTAGGTCTTGCAATAGTAAAGCATATTTGCGCGCTGTATAACGCCGAACTTTCTATCGAAAGCGAAATCGGATCGGGAACGACGGTTAGCGTCGTCTTCCCGAAATAGGGAGAGATTATGTGGGTTTTGGCGGCGGTGCTGTCTTCCGTGTTCGCAGGGACAACGGCAATTCTTTCTAAATGCGGAATCAAAAACGTTCCGTCCAATCTTGCAACGGCACTGCGTACGGTTGTCGTGTTGGTGTTTGCGTGGGCGATTGTTTTTATTACGGGCGCGTATCGCACGATTGACGATATAAGCGTTCGTTCGATCGCGTTTCTCGTTCTTTCGGGCGTCGCTACGGGAGCGAGCTGGCTTTGTTACTTTAAGGCATTATCGATAGGAGAAGTTTCTAAGGTGGCGGCGGTGGATAAGTCGAGCGTCGTTTTATCCGTGCTGTTCGCTTTGGCAATTTTCCCCGAAGAGCGAAAGGGTTGGTGGATAAAGTTATTGTGCCTTTGCGCGATTGCCGTCGGCACGTATTTGATGGCGGATATCAAGCGCACGGACATCAACCGCGAGGAACAAAAGACCAAGGCAATTTGGTTGCTATTCGCTTTTTTGTCCGCAGTTTTCGCCGCGCTTACGTCCGTTCTTTCTAAAATCGGAATCGAGAACGTAAACTCTAATGTCGCTACGGCGATTCGAACGGGCGTCGTTCTCATTATGGCGTGGCTAGTCGTGTTTTTCAAAAAGGAAACCAAAGCTATAAAAGAGATTCAAAAAAATGACGTTTTATTTCTTGTTTTATCGGGCATTTCGACGGGTGCGTCTTGGCTATTTTATTATTATGCGATTAGCCAAGGTCAAGTTTCCGTCGTTGTTCCCATCGATAAATTAAGCATTTTAATCACGGTGATTTTTTCGGCGGCGGTATTTAAAGAAAAGTTATCTCAAAAATCGTGGTTGGGCTTAGCATTGTTAGTAACGGGAACGGTTTTAATGGCAGTATTGACGTAACGGGCTATTAAAGTGTATAAAAAATTTAACAACTACGTTTAGAAATCTACAAAAAAACAATTTGTATAACGTATAATTAAATCAAAACCACTAGTAAAAGAATTCTCTTTTTCTCGGTATAAAAAACGGCAAAACGTTTTGTGTTTTGCCGTTTTTGTATGTGATTGTATTTTTTAGATTATGCTTTTAATTTTTTTTGCCGTAAAATTTTTCACCCGCGCGGGGAAGCGCCGTTTCGGCATTGCCGAGGGGTGCGTTGGCGTTTCTGTAGTCGTGCTTAGAACAAAACGCGTTAAGTTCGCCCGTCAGCCGTTCAAAATTACGCGATTGAACGTCCGATAGTATTTTTAGATAATCTTTCGCCATAAAACCGGCGCTATCGGCATACTTAAGCAATTCCGCATAGTGATTTAAACAAAACCCTTTGCAACCGTGCAAAAGCTTAAAAAAGTCTTTTTCGCGCGCGAATAGTTGCGCTATGGTTTTATAATACTTAACCATGCTTTCGTTTAGCAAATCGCATATAACGCAAGAAGAAAGCGATTCTTTTATTTCTTTTGCGCGTTTTTTTGCTTGACCGATCGATTTTGTCGGTAAAAAAAGGTTTTTTACGGCTTGTGCGCGCGTTTCTATTTGCAGTGCCACAGAAAGCTTGTTTTGCCCCGTAAAAAGCTTATAAAAGTGTTCTTCGCAAAAGCCTTTTTTACGCACTTCTATTCGGCAATCGTCCGCCATAACGGCGTCGTTTAAAAATTCGTGCAAAAACTGTTGTTCCGCTACCTTTTGAATTTCGCATAACGGACACTCGCAATCGGTTTTAAATTTTTCTTTAATTAGTCCTGTATCTATATGATAACCCATAAATTTATTTTATCAAATTTATGCCGATATTTCAATTAAATATCGCAAAAAGTTGTAAATAGTTTTTTTTTATGATAAAATGTTTTATATTAGTTATTAAAGAGGCATTTTATGATTGTTCAAAAAGTAGATTTATACCAATATTTCGGTTTAACTCGCCCCGAAAACGGCGCGGGATATCTTTACGTATACGCGCACGACTGTTTGAAAAACACCCATCCGGAGCGTTTGCGCCCCGCTATGGTCGTTATCGGCGGCGGTGGCTACACTTGCGTTTCTGAAAGAGAAAAAGAGTGTGTTGCTCTTACTTATTGCGCGCAAGGGTATAACGCATTCGTGCTAGAATATTCCGTCGCGCCCGTGCGTTATCCCGCACAGCTGAACGAAGGGCTTATGTCTATGGTTTATATCAGAGAAAATGCCAAGCAATTGGGTGTAGACGCCGATCACGTTGCCGCGATAGGGTTTTCCGCGGGCGGGCATCTTTGCGCTATGCTTGCTACGCTTTTCGATAGCGAAGACGCCAAAGCCGTTTTGGGTGAAAAAATTTCGCTTGCCCGTCCGGACGCGGTTGTATTATCATATGCCGTTATAACTTCCGGCGAAAAAGCGCATAAGGGAAGTTTTATCAGTTTATGCGGCGATAATACCGATATTATAGAAAAATTGTCGTTAGAAAACCGCGTGAAAGAAAATTCTTCTCCGGCGTTTATTTGGGCTAACGTTGACGACGAGTGCGTTCCTTCGGAGAACAGCCTTTATTATGCGCTTGCTTGCAAAAAGAATAATATTCCGTTTGAAATCCATTTGTTTGAAACGGGGGATACGTTTCACGGAATTTCTATCGCTACCGAAGAGGTGAACTCCGTAAGCGAAGCAGCGCAGTGTTGGATTAAGCTTTCCGTCGATTGGCTTAAACGCCGCGGATTTTGCATTATTGACGGTGTAAATCAATAATCGCCGTGTTTTGCAAATAAATGGCATTCACGCGTGATAAAAAAGTGTCTTATCGCGGCGTAAACGGAATAAAGCATACGCTTAAGCGCGTTTTTGCTTAAGTTGTCAGATTTTTCTAAAAAAGTTTTTATTAAAGCCTTAAAAATCGTTGATATTTTTTTGTATTTGTGGTAACATATTAAAGCTATCGCAATAAAGATAGGCAATCGTAGGTATTTCTTTGGTTGCAATGCTGG
>CAZXOQ010000114.1:0-4055 GCA_964642415.1 uncultured Christensenella sp.
CCGAAGAAGAAGAATTCCGCGCGATATACGGGTTAGACGTTTTAGAGATTCCCACAAACAAACCCGTTGCGAGAATAGATAAACCGGACGTTATTTATAAAACCGTTAACGGCAAAAATAAAGCGATTATAGACGAAATTGAAAAGTGCCATAAAAACGGTCAGCCTGTTTTGGTGGGTACGGTAACGGTTGAAAAATCCGAAGAAATAAGCAAACTGCTTATCAGAAAGGGGATAAAACATAACGTATTAAATGCTAAAAACCACGCAAGAGAGGCGGATATCGTAGCTCAAGCGGGTAGATTCGGCGCGGTAACCATTGCTACCAATATGGCAGGGCGCGGAACGGATATTCTTCTCGGCGGCAATCCCGAGTTTATGGCAAAGCGTAAGCTTCGCGAAGAGGGCGTAGAGGAAGATATTATTGAGCTTGCAACTTCGTATATAGCCGATATCCCCGAAGACATAAAAGCCGTAAGAGAGCATTATAAAGAGATATACGGTAAATTCAAAGCTCAAACAGACGAAGAAAAAGTTAAGGTTGCCGCTGCCGGCGGATTGCATATTCTCGGAACCGAAAGGCACGAATCGCGCCGTATAGACAATCAGCTTCGCGGAAGATCGGGCAGACAAGGCGATCCCGGTTCTTCGATATTCTTTATTTCGTTAGAAGACGATTTGGCAAAACGTTTCGGCGGAGAAAGAATGCAAAAAATTTACGAGTTCTTTAAGATAGAAGAAGATCAGCCTATCGCGTCTAAAATGCTTTCGCGCAGTATAGAAAACGCGCAACGCACAATAGAGGGTAGAAACTTCGGTATCAGAAAACACGTTTTAGAGTATGACGACGTTATGAATAAACAGCGCGAGGTTATGTATGCCGAGCGTATGCGCGTTATAAAAGACGAAAACGTTCACGAAGAAATAGTCAAACTTATTCCCGATTTTGTTCATGCAACTGTAAAATCGGTTGTTAACGTAGAAGATAAGCCCGAAAAATGGGATATTGCAGCGCTTAACGGCGCAATTGAAATGAAATTGCTGCCTAAGGGCTCTGAATTTATTACGCTCGAAAAAGCCCAAAATTGGGATATAGACTATATGTTTGAAAAGCTTATAGCCGAAACCGTAAGGGTATATGAAGAAAAGATAGAGCGTTATAAAGAAGAAGGCGTTAACTTCTCAGAAGTTGAAAGAATGGTTCTTCTTAAAAATATAGACAGCAAGTGGATAGATCATATAGACGCTATGGATCAGTTGCGTAAGGGTATAAGCTTACGCGGCTATGGTAACGTTGATCCCGTGCTCGAATATAAAAAAGAAGGATTTGAAATGTTCGAGGACTTAACTTTTGCTATTCAAGACGACACGATAACTCTCTTGTTAAAGGCAGAATTAAGACGCGTTCCCGCCCTTCAAAAAGAAGATAAAAAAGATTTAACCACCAATAAAGAAGGCAGCACGACCAATTATTCGAAAAAAACTATAAAAGAGCCGGGCAGAAACGATCCGTGCCCTTGCGGTAGCGGCAAAAAATATAAAAACTGCTGCGGTATGAATAATAATTAAGGAAGTAATAAAATGTTAAAAGTCGACGAGTATAAACTCAGAATTAAAGAATTAAAAGGTATCCTTGCGGAAACGGGACACTCTCTTTGACGTCGAAAGACTTAAAGAAGAATTAAAAATCAAAACCGAGCTGTCAGAAAAACCCGAAGTATACACCGATTTAGAAAAATCTCAACAAATTTCTAAAGAAATCGCTTCTTTATCCAATAAAGTCAACGCGTTTTCTAAGGCGGAAAAAACCGTTAACGACGCTAGCGATATTATAGAGCTTGCCGATGAAAGCGACGAGGATCTTTTTGCCGAAATAGATGCTGAGCTTAAAGAAGTTGAAAAAAGTATAGAAGAAATGCGTTTAAAAGCGCTTTTATCGGGCAAATACGATAATCTTAACGCAATTCTTACTTTACATGCGGGAGCAGGCGGTACAGAAGCGTGCGATTGGACGGAAATGCTTTATCGTATGTATATTTGTTATGCTCAAGAGCAAAATTATACGCTTACCGAGCTTGACAGGTTAGACGGTGACGAAGCCGGCATAAAAAACGTTTCGTTTAAAATAGAAGGCGAATACGCTTACGGTTATTTAAAAGCTGAAAAAGGCGTTCATCGTTTAGTTCGCATTTCGCCGTTCGACGCAAATAAGAGAAGGCATACTTCTTTCGCTTCGCTAGAAGTAATGCCGGAAATAATCGACGATAACGAAATTACCGTTAATCCGGATGAAATAAGAATTGATACCTTCCGTTCGAGCGGCGCTGGCGGACAAAAGGTTAACAAAACGGATTCCGCAATCAGAATAACGCATATTCCGACGGGTATCGTGGTTTCTTGCCAAAACGAAAGAAGCCAAACCCAAAATAAAGAAATGGCTATGCGTATGCTTATAAGCAAACTTTTAGAGCGCAGAGAAGCCGAAAGATTAGAGCGCGACCAAGATATTAAAGGTGAAATTAAAAAAATCGAATGGGGCAGTCAAATCCGCAGTTACGTTTTTTGCCCTTACACTTTAGTTAAGGATCACCGTACAGGATACGAAACGGGCGATATTCAATCGGTTATGAACGGCGATATACAAGGTTTTATAAACGATTATCTCAAAAAGTCACAGTAAAATGAGTTATAGTGATAATATAAAAAAATTCGTTATAAAAGACGAGCCTATTATAATGGGTATCGAATCTTCTTGCGACGAAACGGCTGTTGCCATAGTGAAAAACGGTCGAGAAATACTTGCGGACGAAATAATCAGTTCTGCAACCGAACACGCAAAGTTCGGGGGAGTTGTTCCCGAAATTGCGTCAAGAATGCATACTACGGCGATTTTAACCGCAACGGAAAGAGCATTGAAAAATGCTAATCTTTCGCTTGATCAAATCGACGGTTTTGCCGTTACCGAGGGTGCCGGATTATTAGGCGCGTTGCTTGTCGGCGTGTCATTTGCAAAAGCTTTGGCTTATGCAACAAACAAACCTCTTATACCCGTAAGTCATATAAGAGGGCATATCGCCGCAGGTTATCTTGCCGACTTAGATTTAAAACCGCCCTTTATTACGTTGCTTACGAGTGGCGGACACACTGCAATAATCGCCGTTGAAGATTATTATACGCTAAATCCGCTCGGTAGCACTTTAGACGATGCCGTCGGTGAGGCGTTTGATAAAGTTGCAAGAGTGTTGGGATTGCCTTATCCGGGAGGTCCCAATATCGAAAGACTTGCGAATAGCGGGCAAAACGTTGTAAAGTTGCCTAAAATGCTTAAGGGTTATGACGGCGGTAAATACGACTTTTCGTATAGCGGATTAAAAACCGCGGTGATAAATTACGTTCATAGTAAAGAGCAAAATGGAGAGCCGTTGAATAAGGCGGACGTTGCAGCAAGTTTTCAATGCTCGGCAATTGACGTTTTGATAGAAAAAACCCTTTTAGCCGTGAAAGAAACAGGGTATAATACAGTTGCTATTTCGGGCGGCGTTGGCGCAAATTCCTATCTTAGAGATAATTTATCAAGTGAATTAGCTTCTAGCGGGATAAAGCTTGTGTTGCCGTCAAAACGTTATTGTACCGATAATGCCGCTATGATTGCAGCCGAAGGCTTTTTGCAGTATAAAAAAAGAAATTTTGCCGATTTAACGTTGAACGCTAAGGCGGTTATTCCGTTAAAACAGTAAAAAGTATTTTACAATCATAATAAAATATGATAAAATATTACAGTCGCAAATGATTTTGCAACTGTAAGCGCGGGCGTGGTGAAACTGGCAGACACGTAAGATTCAGGTTCTTATGCCCTTAAAAGCGTACAGGTTCAAATCCTGCCGCCCGCACCAGCAGAATATTAAAGGGCGCATAACGGAAAGTTATGCGCCCTTTAATATTGCGTTGCAAAGTAATGCGACGTAAATCACCGATTCAACCCGTTAGCACGGGACGGCAACCCATTTGTCGTTCAAGCAGATATAAGAGAAAAAGTAATAGAATGCTGTGTATTCT
>CAZXOQ010000115.1:0-4012 GCA_964642415.1 uncultured Christensenella sp.
TTCGTTATATTCATTTTGTTTTCGACGCGCGCCAATGTTTTTAGTGCATGTTTTTTGCATGTTTTTCTTTAAAACAACACCCTTTATTGGCTTTTTATTGTAAATCTTCATTTTTTATTGTAAAACAGCATTGACATTTTTCAAACGCTCGACTATAATATAAAAAACACGTTGCTAATTAGCTTATGGGTGATTTAAAACGGAGGTATTATGAACAAGTATAAGTTATTCATCATGTTGTTAGTTTTAACGTTTTCATTATCTACGGTTATTGCTCCGTCGGTTTTTGCATACGAAGGTTTTGATGAAAATATTGCCCCAAGTACTTACGAGCATGTTTATTTCATTAGTGACGCTACAGAGTTTTCAAACTATAAACAGACAGTAATTACAACCGCGGCGACTAACAAAGGTTTTTTACCGAATGAAATTGACTTTCTTCAACTAAATTCATATAATGCTGTTATTAATTATTTTACGGAAAATGTATTGGAAAATTCAATTGTAATTGTTGAGTTGACTACTGATATTAAAGGCGGAATATATACAGCTTCAATTCAAACTAATAACGTTTTTTCTGCAAGGGTGAGTAGCTTAACCGCTATATTTCAAGCTTTAAAGACGAATGGGTGCATGGTTATGCTGGTAGCTGCTACTGACGAGGATTCTATTGTCCATTATGAAAAAGATCAGAATGCTGACGATAACTCTAATAAATTTCTCGATTATGTAGACGTGTATGTTAATGTTGATTTTAAATACATGCTTGTAAAAGGTATGGTATATCAAGTAGAGGGGGAAGATGGAAGTGGAACGTTGAATAATAGCACTGTCATTTTTGATTCTTCTTTAACCGCGGGGGATTTTAATCTTGGCGGGCATGGTTTTTTAAAAGATTGGTTCTATGAATATGTTGACGCCATGTTTTATGCCGAGTATGAGGAGGCCAAATCGGCTAATAATCAACTCACATACGATAATTTTTTGACCGACAATGTCAAACTTCAAGTATATGTTCAAAATTCCAATACGAATGAATATAAACGAGTGATACATGACGTCGTTAGAAATAATCCGCAAAATGTGCTACAATCGACTGTGGTTGGTTCTGAGAGTATTGTTTTTAATTTAGAAAACGAAAATGATCCGTTCGGTGGGAATAATTTTTATGAACAAACAGAGAATATTTATTTTATGGGGATGGGGAATCAATCCAAAGTGACCAATACCGGATGGTTTGATTTTATCGAGTATATGTTAAATATTGAAAATGTGACTTCGATTGACGAGAATAAAAGTATAAAGAGCATGCATTACCTTGTGCAAAATATCGATATATCTCGTTTTTTGAACGAGGAAGATTTTTTAACGGTAGGACAAACGAGGTTAATGTTTTACGGCGACATAGAAGAAGTAGCTGATGGTATATATACATTTGAGGACATCGTAACCGATTTTATTTATGAAAACGATTTGAATAAATACAATAATACCGCCAGTCGATGCGATATAGCATATACGCCTATGTTGATAGGGGATTCAGGTTGGATTCCTGTTGAGTTAATTTGGAGTAGCGTTACGGATTATTTGCAATGAAAAAATTTTTGATAAAACATAAAATACTTATTATAGTATCGGCATTAGCAATAGTTGCGTTAATATCCGGAGGATTCTTTTTGTTTGGGATTAACCACGAACTTGCCGAAGTGGAAAACGTCAAGGTAGACGATGACGCGTATTTACGTTGGAATAAGGTTGAGGGCGCATCTCGATACGTTGTAAACATAAACGGAGTGGCCTACGAAACGGAAAAAACTCAATTAGACGTTTTTAATATTTTTACTAGGTTGGGCGTATATGAAATAGAGGTCGTGGCTTATTCTTCTTTTGCTGACGTTTCCCCGTCTTTTTCTCAAATTATTACTTATGACGTTAATTTAGACGGAATTAATTGTACGGTGCAATCAAATCGATGCGTATTAACGGTTGCCGATAAAGAAAAACTTTCCCCAATACTGGTTATTCCGAATGCCATAGACGGAGTAAGCGTTTCTTCGTTGGGTATGTTTGAAGAGTGCGATAATCTCGGTTCGGTATATATTTATGACGAGGTGAAAATAAGAAATTATAGTTTTAAGGGTTGTAAGAATTTAAAACGGGTGCGGCTTTCGACGAGCGTGTCGGCATCGGCTTTTCTTGATTGTACCTCGCTATATGACGTTGTTTTGACGGGCGGTACGTCTATCGGAGAACAGGCCTTTCGTGGATGTGTGAATTTAAAATCATTGTTTTTGCCCGATACTTTTACAAAAATATATCGTAGTGCTTTTTGGGGTTGTATTGCCTTAGAAACAATAGATATTCCAAAAAAGATGTCGAGTATTGAGTCCATGGCTTTTGTGGAATGCTCGGCTTTGGAATCTATGAGCATACCGGAAAACGTAGAGTTGCTTTATTTAGATTCCTTTAAGGGGTGTTGGCTTAAGTTGCTTTATATTCCTAGTTCGGTAAAAGAAATAATACCTTACGGAATAAGTGCGGAAAGTTTAATCGTTTCACAGGAAAATCCATGGTTTTATTCGGAAAATAATTGTATTATCGATAAGAATAGCGAAATTCTGATTTCGGGAAGCATAAGCTCCGATCTTTCGTTTCCGGAGCATATAATAGGAGAAAAAGCTTTTTTTGGTAGCATGTTTGACGGCGACTTATACGTTAACGCTAAAGAAATAGGAGAAAAGGCTTTTTATGCTTGCAATAAATTAAAAAGTATAACTATAGGGGAAGACGTCCAAACAATAAGAAGTTGGGCATTTTGTGGCAACCTAAGTGTGGAAAACTTAACGATTTTAGACGGTGTTAAAAAAATTGAAAGTGTTGCTTTTATGGAATGCCCATCCATTAAAACTTTGCATATCCCTGCGAGCGTTGAAGAAATAGAGGAACAAATAATCGGGAGTAGTGGTTCGCGTTTAGAAGAAATAACCGTTTCCGAAAATAATGCAGTCTATTATTCGTCGGGGAATTGTATAATGCGAAAGTCAGATAAATATCTGATGTTGGGATGTGTGTCAAGCAATATACCCGAAGACACACTTGCGATAGGGCGTTTTGCTTTTCAGCTTTGTGATATTGGAGAGTTAATTGTGCCGGACGGAGTCGTAAAAATTGACGTCGGGGCGTTTTTCGGGTGTCAAAAAATTGAGCGTGTCGAAATTCCGGGGACCGTGGAAATAATAGACGTTAACGCTTTTCAATGTTGTATAAACCTAAGGGAACTTATTTTGCACGAGGGGATAAAAGAAATACGTGCTTTTAGTTTTGCTGAAACGGTAAATTTGCACAGTATAATTATTCCCGAAAGCGCGATCGGCGGTATTCAAGAAAAAGCTTTCTCTTGCGGCCCGATCGGTAATATGTGGACAGATATTCCTAATCCTAATAAAGTTAAATATACCGATAGGCAGCTATATTGTGTGGCAAACACAAGTACAAGTTCCGTAGTCATCAGCGAAATTGCCTATGACGGTGACTATGCGTACGTTTCTTCGATAAAATTCGATTCCAAAACCATGATGCATTATTCAAATAAGCCTGCCTATTTAAATGCTCCGCCTGTACGAAAAGGTTATAAATTCCTCGGTTTTTCTTTAACCGAAAAATCTCTGAATGTAGATTTTTCCGTAACTGAAAAAATCCCGATTGAGGTTGAGTACACACTGTCTATAATGGACGGTCCTATTAAAATAATCGGCGGTCAATATAGGGGCCCCATAGTCGAAATACCCGAGTCGATAGAAGACGGGACAGTTTTATATGCTGTTTGGCAAAAAAACGAATAATATCTAAGTGATTATTTATCTAAAAGGCGATACGCTTTGCATTAGCAAAGCGTATCGCCTTTTTTGCTCAATATAAATTAAAAAGTTCGTGTAAAGTGGTACTTGCTTTTCAGATGGTTTAAATGCCGATAAGCGCAAGGTAGGCGACGCCCAAGCCGAACGAGGCGAGG
>CAZXOQ010000116.1:0-3999 GCA_964642415.1 uncultured Christensenella sp.
ATACAATACGATATCTAATACGGCAATAAGCGGCGCGGTTAAATAAGACGCAACGTTTATAGATTGTTCGAAATCGGTATCGAATAAAAAGTTTAATGCAAAAATTAAAAGCAAAAGATTAAACGCAACGATTGACGAAGTTAAAATTTTATCACCGTTAAGCTTTTTAGACGCCGTTTTAAGCGGATTATTCAAATAAATAAATAACGATATCAAAGCGATTGCAAATACTATCGAAAGCGGTAAAATCGCGTAAAAAAGCTTATAAGAACCGTTGAACGACACAATAGATAACAAAACAACTTCAATCGCTACGATTACCGCAAACAAAAGCGACGAATAAAAATTTAACTTATTATAATACAAATTGCCAAAAGGTTTTGCCGAATCTTTAGACGAAATTCTAATTTTATAACCGCATTTTTCAGCTTCGGAAGTCAAATCGCCGTAATCGATTTTCCCGTTATTGTTAAAACCTTGAGAAGTATAATCCGATACCGTAAGCGTTTCGTTAAACTTAGGTTTTTCAAATTCCTCGTCAATTTTATCGATTTTTTGTTTTTCAATATTTTCTTCGGATTGTTCAACGGTTGTTGTTTTTATCAACCCGCTTAAAATATTTCTAAAATTTATCTCTTTTCCTTCATTTATTTGTTGAGATTGTTTCTCTTGTAAAACGGTTTTTTCCGCGATTTTATCGGTTAAATCTTCAGTTTTAATCTGTTTTTCTTCAACGTTCACGTTATTTACAACTAATTCTTTATCGTTTGCGCTTATAACGTTATTAACTACTTTTTCCGTAGAATTTACGTTATTTAACGACGTAAAATTTGACGTTGCCAAAACGGTAGGGGATACGTTAACAGTTTTAACATAAGCTACGTCTTGCGACGCAGCATCCATCAATTTATCGATTATTTGACGAGAAAACGACCAAGAAGAAAGGTTTTTATCAACCTCGTTTCGACCTGCGTCTGTGATTTTAAAGAACTTTCTACGACCGTCAGACACGTCAAACCAATACGACTTAACAAATTTAAGATTTTCAAGACGCTTAAGCGAACTGTAAAGCGTTGCTTGGTTGATAGAATATTTTTTTTCGCTTTTTTCTTCAACGGAATCGCTTATTTGCTGCGCATATTTATCACCGTCAAGCAACGTATGCAAAATTATCGTATCGATATGTCCGCGGATTAAATCGCTGGAAATTGCTTGTTTGCCGTTATTTTCCATAATCGCTCCTAAAATTACTATATTTTAAGTATACAACTTTATCTTGTCTATGTCAAGAAAAATAAAAATTATAGCGCTTATTTTATCACGTTTACGTCTAACATAAAAATAATTTAGGTTTTTATAAAATATATCGTAATTTAAGTTGACAAACGCTTTTTTTGCTGTTATTATATTTTTAAAGGTTAACTATGCGCAAAACAATGATTTTGCGCATAGTTAAATATATTCCCCCCTTTTTAATAAAAACCCGAGAAAATTTAAAAATGAAAGAAAAATCTTATTACGAAAAACGTGAAATTTCTTGTACCGACAGAAGCTTTGAGATTATAAAAAACCTACCCTATTACGTATCGGATTTTTTTGTAGGAATCGAATCGCGAACTTCCGCACTAACAAGACTTAATTACGCTTACGATTTACGTGTTTTTTATTTATTTTTATCTAAAAAAGTTTTCAAAAAAGACGTAAATCAAATATCTTTATCCGATTTAGACTTATTGCAGCCGATGGATTTTGAATATTTTATAAGTTTTTTAAGTCATTACGAAATTAACGGCAAAGAAGAAACTTGCAGCGAAAGCGGTAAAGCAAGAAAACTTTCTACCCTACGCGCTTTTTATAGGTATTTTTATAATAAAAACCTATTAAAAGCCAATACCCCCACTAAAATTTTAACACCTAAAATACACGAAAAAGAGATAATCAGGCTCGAATCCGACGAAAAAAAAGATGAAATCGGCGAAATGTTATACGTCGTTGAAAACGGTGACGGTTTAACGCAAAAACAGCGCGCCTATCACAAGATTACAGGTGTTCGCGATTCAGCAATTATCACGCTGTTTTTAGGCACGGGAATACGTATAAGCGAGCTTGTTGGATTAAATATCGAAGACGTTGATTTTTCAACGAATAGCTTTGTTGTTACGCGCAAAGGCGGAAATAGATCGGTTTTGTTCTTTAATGACGACGTAAAAAAAGCATTAAGCGATTATATGCTTTTAAGACAAGATGAAAAAATGGCCGCCTATAATGAAAACGCTTTGTTTTTATCTCTTCAAAACAAGCGAATTTCTACGCGTCAAGTGCAGGAACTTGTAAAAAAATACGCTAAAGTGGTTTCCCCTCTAAAAAAAATAACTCCGCATAAATTAAGAAGCACTTTCGGCACTAATTTATACCGACAAACCGGCGATATTTACGTTGTTGCGGACTGTTTAGGCCATAAAGACGTCAACACAACAAAAAAGCACTACGCAGCCATAACCGAGGACGTTAGAAAAAACGCCGCAAAATCTTTATCGCTATCCCCAAACTTAAAAAAATAGTATGCAAAAGAAAAGAAGCGCTTATAAAAGCATTTCCTATAGGAATTTTTAGACATTATATAAAGAGCAGCAAAATTTTTTGCTGCTCTTTACTTTTTTTCTCCTGCAAAAACATATAACTTTATAAAGCAAAATATAGTCTACACTTTATTATTTTATAAAATTAATTGTCGTTATATCCTAAAATTCTACTATTAAAAACTTCTTTCCAGTATTTTTCTCTTTCTAAAATATATGGCGAAGTGTCGTCTTTATTTAAAAAAGCTTCAATTATGCGAAAATCTAAAATTTTTCGCATAATCAGGTTGGTTTTCAATTAATCGTTTTAACTCGCGGTCGTTCCCGCGCCCATTAGTATAAACGTAATCGCTCCACCTGCTCCAAGTTCCATTTTTATTGTATGTACTGCCTATATAAATTTTTCCGTTTGCTTCGTCTACAATTGAGTAAATACAGTTTACATTCTCTAATAATATACGCCAATTATCTACGTTGCCCAATATAATTTTCTTTAATTCTAACAATAACAATGAAACTTTATGATATCCTTCAAATAATTGACTCGTTTTTACATATTTCTTTTCTAATATGGAAACTACTTTTATAGTTTCTATATTTTCAATACCTATCTTTGCTTGTTTCGGTCCTTGCTTTTTTGAATATTCAATAATCAAGCGTTCTGAATATTGCTTGAATAAGTCCATTTTTCGCAAATCATAAACTTGGTGTCCGTCATCAAAATTTATTACGCCACATATTTCAAAAGCGCCTAAAAATAACCATTGATTATATTTTTTATCACGGTCTAATCGAATAAATTGCAAACAATACTTGTATTTATATTTCTAAAACTAATTGTTGAATTTCTATGTCTTTTCCAAGAGATATGTTCAAGTAATCTTGATTCATTTTCTTCAAAAGAATATACCCCCTCTTCGTTTGCATTATTCAGACATATAGTCCAATCACTATATGCATTTAATGCAATATTTAAAATATTATTTAACAATATTTCCATTTCTATTAATCCTTATTAGTTAATCTCTAAAACGCACTTGTAGGCAAAACATATAATCATGCAAAATAGGCTTCAAAATCTCCGAACGATGTTACTTTTTGAAGTTTTACATCGGGGAAAGACGTTACCACTTGAATTTTTATTGTTTCTTTGCTAAAAGAACTACTATTTGATACTTTTACTTTATAGTCAGCAAAAGCATCGACGAATTGCACTTTTAAATCAGGAAATGAATTTACTACCTTAAAAGTGACTTTTTGATTTTTTAACGTTGCTAAATAACCTTTACTTAATGACATATTATACCTCCTATAATTATATTTTGCCTACAAAAAATGCGCCAACCGAAGTCGACGCACAAAAACGCAGACTCCAATTGTCGCCAAACAATCTATCGTAGTATAGGTGAAGCCTTACCAT
>CAZXOQ010000117.1:0-3986 GCA_964642415.1 uncultured Christensenella sp.
GAAATCCATTCCCTCTCTCGGAGTAGCAGACATACATACGGAAACCATAACAGCCGTTTCGCCGCATCTGACAACGCAAGCGCCGTTTGCTTGTTCCGCATATTTGCCCGTTTCGATTACGACTTCTTTTCCGCCGATAATCGTTTTAAATTCTTTGTAATTGTTAGTCATTTTTACTCTCCTATTACTGTTCTCTATTATTTATAACCGCCCGCGCAACCGCGCGCGAACGAAGAATATAGCCCGATTTCAAGAAAAAAAGGGTGGCAAAAAAATGCCGCCCCTTTGTTCATTATTTTCTTAATTCCAAATCAGCGATAATCTTTCTATATCTTTCGATATCAACTTCTTGAAGATATTTCAAAAGACCGCGACGTTCACCGACCATTTTCAAAAGACCGCGACGCGAATGATTATCGTTTTTGTTTACGGAAAGATGCGCGTTAAGGTGATTGATTCTTTCAGTAAGAAGAGCAATCTGAACCTCTGCCGAGCCCGTATCTCCCTCGTGTCTTGCGAATTTTGCCATTATTTCTGCTTTTTTTGCTTTATCCATTTTTTTAACCTCCTATTTACTATGGAATAGTCCGCTTTAAGCAAAGCCTTGGGAGGAGTAATCCGCAAAACCTTGCAAAAAGTATCAAGCTTGATTATTATAACAAATATTTATAGTTTTGTAAACTGTTTTTCCCCGTTTTTAAGATTTTTCCGAGAAAAGCGCGTGTTTTGCGCGATTTATTTCTTCTGTTTTGGCTAAATAGGTTTTTACGTCTTTAGGGCTTGCGTATCTTTCTATTCTGTTCTCGTCGAAAAAAAGCGCCTTGCTTATTGCGTTAGCTCCGCAAGCTATGCAATCGGAAATTTCTTCCATTGCGTTCACGTTATAAACGCACGCTTTGCCCTTTTTTGAAAAGCCAACGTTTTCAAGATTGCCCGCCGCGTATTTTTGCCTATACAAATAATAAGCGCCGTAACCGTTTGCCCGTAAGATTTTTTCGGCGTAATCTATCATTTTATCCGCTTCGGGATTAAACTGCATTTCTTCCGCCGCAAGATACGAGCCTTTTTTTACGCATAAACTGTGCACGGTTACGTTATCGGGAGAAATTTCTACGGTTTTATCTATCGTTTTCTTAAAATCTTCTAAACTCTCATTTAAAAATCCCGCTATCAAATCGGTGTTCACCGTAAAATCCTTTTTCGCCAATTCATAAGCTTTAAGCGCGTCTATAGCGGTGTGATTTCTTCCGATAAGATTAAGTGTTTCGTCGCAAAACGTTTGGGGATTGACGCAAACTCTGGTTACGCCGTGAGATTTCAAAATATCTAATTTTTCTTTAGTTATAACGTCCGGTCTGCCGGCTTCTACGGTATATTCGACGCCGTTGTTTATTCCGTCTATCGCGCAAAGTATTTTATCTAGTTGCGATGCCGTTAACGATAGCGGAGTTCCGCCGCCCACGTATATGCTGCGCAAATTTTTTATCAAATCGGCGCTTTGCTTAATTTCCTCGCAAACGGCGTCGGTATAAGCGTCGGTATACAGCGAAGAATGTTTTATATCGGAAGTTATAAAAGAACAATACTTACAGCGAGAAGGGCAAAAAGGCACAAAAACAAACAAATCGGAATTTTGCGGATTTTTTTCGTAAATGCCCTTTTGGTTTTCGATAACTTCGGCTATAAGCGAGGTTTTATCTTCCGAAACTTTCATTACGTCGGTAAAAAACCCTGTAAATTCGCCCGTTTCTTCTAAAGCGGAATAGGCAAGTTTAGTCGGTCTAACCCCCGTAAGCGACCCCCACGGCAAAGTTACACCCGTAAACGCCGATATCGCCTTGTATAAAGAAAGCTTTGCATATCTTTTTATAATGCGCTTTTTTTCAAGAAGGTCGTCAGTAGCTTTAACCAAATTGCCGTAAGCGTAAGTTTTTCCGTTAACCGTAACCGCGTTGACGAATTTATTTTCTTTTTCGGTAAAGCGGTGGCGAACGTTAAGCTCTTCCGACCGAGGGAAAAACCTGATAAGTTCTAAAAGCTCCGCTTCTAAATTTTTAACGTTAGTATCAATCATAATCGACAAATAAATTATATTTCCTTTCGTCGGAAAGCCGAGTAAACCCCTCGTGCCCCGGATATACAGAATAATCCCCTTTTAGCTCGAACAGTTTTTTTACCGACTTTACAAGTTCTTCTCTATTCCCCGTGGGGAAATCCGTTCTTCCGACCGATCTGAAAAACAGCGTATCACCGGAAAAAAGCATATCGTCAACCAAAAAACACGCCGATCCGTCGGTATGCCCCGCCGTTAAAATCGCTTTAATTTTTATTCCCTCGATAAAAAGCTCGTCGCCGTCGGCAAACGTTTTATCCGCGGAAAGTTTATCGAACGTTCTGCCGAACATCGCCGCAAGATTATCGTCGTTTTTCAGTTTATCGGCGTCTTTTTCAGACACGTAAACCACAGCTCCGTCCTCTTGCAATTTTTTAGCGCAACCGGCGTGGTCGAAATGCGCGTGAGTTAACAAAACGGCTTTAATCTTAAAACCCTTTTCCTCTTCGACTTTTTTTATTTGGTTGTAACATTCGCCGCAGTCTATAACTATCGCGCCCATCGTTTGTTCGTTAACGAGAAAATAGCTATTTACTTTTAGCGGACCTGTAGATAAATGATATAATTTCATAATAAAATAATACAAAAAGTTGATACTTTGCTTAAAAAGAGTAACTTTGATGCGCAAACTTGAAGCGTAAAAACGCAAGTTTTTGCGGCAAAATTTTTGTTTTGCAAATCTTTTATCGTTAGATAAAAGATTACTTCAATCGGTTTTCAATGCGTTAATTGCCCGTTCTGTAAACGTCTGTCAATCTAGGCTCTTGTTTCAACTTTGAAATAAGCTTTTCAAGTTCTTCTTTTCCGTTAAGCCGTATGTTAAAATCAACCACGACTTGCCGTGTTTTATTGTCCGTTCTGCCGTTGGTAGAAACTATTTCAAGCTTAAGCTCCGACACCGCCGCAACCACGCATGAAAGAATTTCCGTTTGAGTATCGCCCGTAACCTTTATGCTCGCGTTGAAAACGTTAGCCGCTTTATCCGTCCAAGAAACCTCTATCAGCCTGTCTTTTTCGGCTTGTTTCATATTAGGGCAATCGCGCCTGTGAACGGTTACGCCGTGCCCCCTAGATATAAAACCTATTATGTCGTCGCCGGGAACGGGATTGCAGCAACCTGCAAAATGAACCAATATACCCGTCATTCCCTTAACCGTTACGCTGCTAGAATGGTTCGGGTTAGAGGTAAAATATTTTTTAATCTCTTCTTTCGGCTGATTTTTACGGTAAAAATCGATAAGTTTTACGATAACCTGCCCCGTAGAAACAGCGCCGTAGCCGACGGAAGCGAACATTTCGTCTTCGCTAGCGAAAGACATTTTAGAAGATAAAAACAAAAAGGACTCTTCGGTTAAAAGTTCTCCGAGAGAATAACCGCGCTTTTTAGCTTCGGCTTCTATCATGCTTTTACCCGTTTTTACATTATCCTCCTTCATTTCGCGCTTAAAAAACTGCCTTATTTTTACGCGAGCGGAAGAGCTTTTAACTATTTTAAGCCAATCCCAAGACGGACCTTTAGAGTTTTGAGAGGTTATAACCTCTACTACGTCGCCGACTTGAAGAGTGCTGTTTAACGGTACTATTTTAGAATTAACTCTCGCCCCGACGCACTTATTGCCTATCTCCGAGTGAATGCTGTAAGCAAAATCTAGCGGGGTTGCGTCTTTAGGCAAGCTTTTTACGTCGCCTTTCGGGGTAAAAACCAATACTTCGGAACTGTATAAATCGCCCTTTAGCGAATTAAGAAACTCTTTACTGTCTTTTAAGCCGCCCTGCCACTCCATAACCTCTCTTATCCAAGAAAGGCGAGTATCTAAATCGTCCGCTTCTTTTTTGTTTTCTTTATATTTCCAATGCGCGGCAATACCGTATT
>CAZXOQ010000118.1:0-3772 GCA_964642415.1 uncultured Christensenella sp.
GACGTTGAGTTTGTTGTTTTCTTCCATTTTACACCCGAAAAATTTTATTATTTTTACTATTATATTTTACCATATTTTACGTTTTTTCACAAGCGTTATCCGAAACTTTTAAAACTATTTATAGTTTTAAAAAGGGCAAAACAAAATACATTTTAAAATGCTTGCATAATTACCCGATTTTGCGACACACTGAATATAAAAAAAGGAGAAAAACTTAAATGAAAACCTGTTCCGATTGCGGGAAAAAATTAAACGACGGATATTCGCTGATTTGCCCCAACTGCGGCGCGGAAATTTGTTCCGCCTGCGGAGAAAAAAACAATAAAATTTGCCCTTATTGCTATTCCGATATGGATTACGTAGATTAGTGAAAAAGCCCGTTTCGCGCTAGTTCGCAAAACGGGCTTTTATTTTAGTCGATTTACAGTTTTTCACTCAGTTCAAGGTAATCCGATTCTATTTTATCAAGTAGTTTTTTTTCAAACGCACCGTACCCCGAAAGCGTACAACGCTTAACGTCTCTCTTGCCCTTTTTGAAGAAAACGGGCATTGCCGAATATTCTTTTTTTACGTATAAAAGATACGCCGCTTTTATTCTTACGTTTGCAAGAGAATTTTCGGAATTAAGATATCTTTCGAGCTCGTACGTTAGATCGTCTGCAAGTTCTTCGTCAAAATTAAAAGTGCAAGCGTTATAAAGCGCGTTCGCTTTAGCGGCACACATAACGCTTTTGGGAAAATATTCTTCTAAAGAAAGCATTCTTTCCGTCGTTTTTGCGGCATTTTCGTAATCGGCTTTATCGAGATAATATTCGTATCTTGCGTTAAGCAAAAGGAAAAAATTATAATCGTCTTCCGGTAACTGCGGCGTGCCGAAATACAGTTTTTCGTCTATTTCCGACGGGGTTTTGCCTGCTAAAAGCTCTGACTGTATTGCAAGCAACGCAAGCATTGTTGCGGACGAATCGTCCGTTCTTTTCAATCCGTATAGAACAGCCCCGTCGTTTCTCGCGCCGCCGTTAGTCATAGGCAAGGCATTACCGAAAAAGGTAGCCGCGCCAACGGGCAACAACATAGAAAATATCGCGTATAAAACAAAGGGCGTTCCTTCGATAAACAACGGGATAAGACCGAGCGACATCGGAACTGCGGATAACCACAACGCGCCTGCCGTCATTCTTTTAAAACGGACTTTAAGATTATCAGTTCCGATAGGCGTCATTTCCGTATATCCGGCAGCCTCACCCGGCATAACGAAATCGAATACGGTTTTTCTGCCGCGCTTACGCCATCTAAAAAACCAAACGGATATCGCCGTGAACGCAAAGCCGTTTCTTTTGCCTGCGATAAGATGCCCGACCTCGTGCGAGAAAGTGCAAATAAGCCCCGCAATCACCGCGCCCGAAATAAGCGTTGCTATCACGGTAAAAAACCCGACGGTAGTATATCTTGCATTACATATTTGTACAATGATAAACACCGCCGCAAGGGTAATTGCCATCGATAAAACGTTGTTTACGATATTTGTTCTTCTTTTCATTTTTTCTCCGTTTTAAGGGCAATAAAGCCCTCAAGATTATCTCTTTCGCTAACCGTAATCTTATCAATGCCGAGATAACTACACAGCGTAGACAATATGCACACGCCGGACTGAATTATATCCGCCCTTTCCGGTTGCAAGCCTATGATAGAGCGACGTTCTTCAAGCGGCGTTGCGTAAAGTTTTTCTTTCAACTCTTTAAGTTTACTAGCAAAAACCACGTATCCGTGCGTTATTTTGGGATCGTATTCTTTTAATTTAGCTAACATTGAAGCGACGCTTGTTGCCGTTCCGCCGATACCGTATACTTTACCTACGGGAACGTTACCGAATTCTTCTATTTTTTCTTGCGCGATTTTTTCAGCTTTTAACCTGTCTTCGCCGCATAATGCGGTAAGAGAAACAGCCCCTACGTTAACGCTTTTGCCGTAAATCTTTTTACCGCCGCTAACGGCGGCTATTTCAGTGCTTGCGCCGCCGATATCGACAACGCAGCCGTCTTTTCCGTCAAGCGCGCCGACGTAGCCGATTTCAGCCTCTTCACCGCCGGATAAAATTTGTAATTCTACGCCGCTTTCCTTTTCAATTATCTTGGCAAACTCTCTGCCGTTTGCCGCGTTTCGAACGGCTGCGGTGGCAAAAGCATAAACCTTATCCGCACCGTCTTTTTTTGCTTTTTTTACAAAATCGCAAAAAGCGTCAACGGTATTTTTCGCCATCGAAAAATCGATATTGCCGTTTATAACGCTACCGGCTAGTCGAGTGGTTTTTACAAGTTTATAATCGGTAATTCCGTTTTCGCTAAGCATAAGGCGAACGGAATTAGACCCTACGTCTATAACGCCGTATCTCATTATTCACCAAAATCAAAATCGTCAGGATACTTATACCCGATTTCTCTAGCGCGGCGCTCTATCCACCATTTTTGTTTACGCGCCTCTAACGTGTTTTTATTTTCTTCCGTCAGTTGTGTATAAATTGCGATTTGCTCTTCTAACTCTGCACGCTTGTTTTTGGCGATGCTTATAGAAATAAGCTGATACGCGAGCACCGATACAAGTATCACAAGAAGCAACACCGCGCCCGACGTAAACGCAACTATAAGACGTTTAGCTTTTGACTCCGTCATTTGACAGACTCCTTTTTTTGCGTTTTTTATTTACCATATAATTATACCCTTTTTTAACGATATTTGCAACTATTATAGCAAAACTTTTCATATAAGCGTAAATTCCGCAAAAAACCCCGATAACCATATAAAAACGAAAATTCGGAAATTTTAGCATAAACGCCGCAAAACAATAAATTGCCGCCGCAACCAAAAAGGCAGCCATATCGAACACTGCGCGAAAGCATATATTTTTGACCGCCTTTTTTAGCGCCGACGATATTAAAAAGAACACACCGCAAACGCCGCCTATCGCCACGCAGGCAATAAAAACGTAAAACTGATTTGAAGATACGAACATTTTTATTCGGTTACTTAAAAATACGCTTTGCCAAAGCCTCTTTTTTGCGGAAATACTTTATCTCGTAAAAAACCCCGTCGGCTATAAGATTACCCGTTTCTTTATTGTACGCGGTTATTTTGATTTTTTCACCCGAAACCTTAACGCGCACGCCGGCAACCGTAAGGTTAAGCGATTGTTCGGTGAAACCGTCTACCGCCTCTACACCAGACATAACAAGCCTTTTACCGCATTCTAACTCTAATTTATCGCAAGCATTTTGATTTTGCATATTATACCCCCGTTTATATAAAAATATGAACGACTTAGGGAATTTATGCAAAAGGTCTAATATTCGTCAGTCAAACACAGCACGTAATCCGACGGTACGTCTAAAATTTTACAAAGCTTTGCCAACGTATCTAATGCGGGAAAAATATCTTTTTTCATATATTTAGAAACCGTTTGAGGCGAAACGCCCATCTTTTTAGTGATTTACCTTTGAGTGTAACGACTTTCTGCAATACACTCTCGCAAACGGGTTTGAATACTCGCTAAGTCTAAAACCTTTTCATTTTCAGTCATTTCTTTATTTTCTTCGGATAAGCCGCCGCAAGTTGATTCGGCTATATTATTTGGTGACGATTGCTTAAAAATTTTTTTCATATCAATCTCATATAATACGATTTTATTACACGGTATTTTTATCACAATACACAATATATAATTCACGTAATTTATCAATATAAATCTTATATTTACTAAAAAATTATCGTATATTAGG
>CAZXOQ010000119.1:0-3751 GCA_964642415.1 uncultured Christensenella sp.
TTATTAAGGAGAACAACAATGGCAAAATTAAAAGATAAATTATGGCTTTGGGGGCAATCTCCCGATGCCCATTGGGAAATTGGAAATAAGTATAACCTACCGGGACATTCCAGAATGTCTGCGGTAGAAGGGGCTTTTTATTTCGATATACCTAATATGTGCAGGGTAAAAATGATGGGCTCGCCCGTTCCGCCGTACGAGCAAGAATCTATTGCGATGAGCCCTTTAAAACAAGTGGTGTGGTCGTTGTTAGGCGCGGGCGGCGAACCTGTTACCGAATGGGGTGACGTAGAAGAAGTTGTAAGACAAGCGAAAATGTTTGACAACGTGACGGGCGGTGTTTTTGACGATTTCTTTTTAGAACACCGTATAAAACACTATACGCCTGAAAAGCTGCAGGAAATAAAAGACAAAATGAATAAAGATGCCGGCAGAAAGCTCGATATGTGGGTTGTTTGTTACGAAGATAAACTTGATACTATCGAAAATATAGAAAAATATTTTGATAAGTTTGACGTAATATCCTTTTGGACGTGGAAGGGTAGTCAGCTTGGTAGGTCGGAAAATAATTTTGAACGAATCAAAAAGCTTGCACCTAATAAAAGACTTATGGCGGGCTGCTATATGTGGAATTACGGAGAGACTAAGCCTCTCACGTTAGAAGAAATGCAATTTCAAACGGATTTATACTTAAAATTATTGAAAAATAAAACGATAGACGGAATTATCGTTTGTAGTAACTGCATAATGGACTTGGGTATCGAAGCTGTAGAATGGATGAGAAAGTGGATTGAAGAGCATAAAGACGACGAGATCGTAGATTAACTTGGGGAAAACGTCCGATGATAAGGACGAAAAAAATATAAGGAGAAAAATTATGACAAAAAGGAACAAACTAATCAAAATGCTGCTTTTAGCAACATGCATTATCGCGTTTGCATTCGGAATGGGTGCGTGCGGAGATTCTGCGAAGGAAGAATTTAAATTTTCTTCTACGCCTCCGAAAACCGCGGCTATGGGAGAGGAGCTCGATTTTGGTAATTACGTTACGGATATAACTAACGTAAAACTGTACGTTAGCTATAAAGATGTCGAATCGGGCGAGCAAATTTCAAAACAAGAGCAATCATCGCTTAAGTATACTATTTCACAGTATACCGAATACGTGTTTAATCTTGTTAAAACTTTTGAAAAAACAGAGTTAGAGTTAGAATGTAAAATAACCGTAACGCTTGCCGTGCCTTCTTTTACTAAGCCGAATCAAGTGACGGTAGAAAAAGGCTCTAAATATACGATTAACCAAATTATCGATGCTAGCAAAAGCGTGTTAACACCATCTGATTATGAAAACGAACTTTCGTTGGTTTCTTTAAAGCGAACCGTAAAGGCATATTCGATAAATGAAATTGATCCCGTGTTAACCGAAGAAAACTTAGACGTAACGGGGGTTACTGAAATATCTTTCGATAAAATGGGCGAATACGTTTTAGTTGTCAAGGCTACTAATGAAAGTGGGGCGGGTGAGGTTGAAATTAAAGTTATCAACTACAACGTCGATCTTGCGGACGTAAAAGTTGACTTTGATTATATTTTTAAAACCTCTGCCGTTTCTTGGCAAGCTATAAAAGGAGCTGAGAAATATGCCGTTAAAGTTGCCGATGCCGATACCGTTATTATAGAAGGAACGACTCATGTTATATCTCAAGATCTTAGCGGTGAGATTTCGGTTTCCGTAACCCCGATATACGGCGAAATTGTTTACGTCGGATCTGAAAATACAAAAACTTTATCCGTAGGAAATATATATAATTTATCGGGAGAAGTTGAGTTGAATGCTATGGATATAAACAATCCCGAATTGGCTAACGGGGTTATAGAGGCAACCAATGTAGAACACGTAGAATTCGATATAAGCGGAAACACGTTTTTTATGGTAGAATTTACGGGCAAAAACGCGCCTAACTTCGCTGTGGGGGCTAAAGCCGCAAGAGATTCTATTGTTGTAAGTGAAACTTCAAACGATTATTGGATAAACTCCGGTGTTCTTTTAACAAACTCTTATGTAAATAATAGGCGTGACGGGCTTAACGTATTCCGCGGGTTTTATGCAAAAAGTACGCTTGCAGCGGATTTCGTTGGTGTAATTGCCGGCGAAAAAGATAAAGGTCCGGGTATGGCTTTCTTTGACGACGATACTCATTATATAATGATAGTAGGGTATGAAAACGTTACTACGGGAAAATCTCCGTACAATGCTAAAATATCCGTTAAGATTTTAGCGGTTGGCGAAAATAACGAGCTAACTGTGGTTACCGAAAAAGATGCTACTATGAACAACGTAACTCACGTTTCTGTAGGAAATAAAGCCGTCATATACGGTAACGTAATTGCTCCGCTGGATTCTGCTAGTAGTCCCGATAGCGTTCATTTCGGATACGAAGCACCGGCGGCAAGTTTGAATAAGCTTATAAACGGTTTATCCGACGATAATATTTATAAAGCGACGCTTAAAACCGTATTAAACGTTGGAGATCCCGAAAGCGAAGATGTTTTTAAATCCGGTTTTAGTAACACAAAAACTCTTGTTGGTATGGATATTTTCGATGCGAGTACGAACAAGGTTAAGAAGGCAACCGGATTAGAATACGTAGAGTTTGATGGTCATTCCGATGCAACTTTCTTTATTGTCGATTTTGTCGGTAAAAACGCACCTAACTTTGCAGTCGGTGCAGAAGGAGCAAGAAACGCTATAACTCTTGAGGATAATGGAGAATGGACGAAGTCCGGCTGTTTTATATGGAATTCTTCGCCTTTGAGTAAATGTTATTCCGGATTATACGTAACGCGCGGATTAAGAGATAATACTAATTCAGGTACGAATATTGCAAATATTGACGGAACTGTAGGAAAAGGTCCGGGGTTGATAAATTTTGACGATAAAACGCATTACGTGATGATAGTCGGTTACGAACCCGTAGAGGGAACCGGTGCAAGAGCGGCAACCGTTAGTGTAAAAATCTTTACGGTCGGCGAAAATAATGTTTTAACAAAAGTTTTTGAATCGTCTGCTAACGCCCCTACTGTAACGCATATCGCGGCTGGTAATAAAGCCGTTATATACGGTAACGTAATTCATTCCGAAGTAAATTGCGATAGCGTCACGTTCGGATACGAAGAGCCTGCAAGTAGTTTAGCTGCGTTAATCAACAATTTGCCAAACGAATGTGTTTATAAAACTCAACTAAAAAATTTGTGTGAAATAACCGGCTGATAATAACACAAAATAATAAAAGCTCCAAAACTAAAAACGATATACACCTCCGAAGGTTGGTCTAACCTTCGGAGGTGTATATTAAAGTTGTTTTTGGGGCTTTTTTTGTAGTCTTTAGTTGAAAGCTACTATCGTTTGAAACGGTGGTAGTAAAATTTTATATCTAAAGTTTTCTTTTGTGGTTTTTTATAGAATAATTTTTAGTTTTATTTAATTATTTAGGCTGGCTTTACCTTTTTTCTTTTATGATATTTTGCATTCTAATGCTAAATTATAAATCTTCAAAGCCGTATTCTTCAAGCATATCGCTAACGGCGCATAAATCGTATATGCCGTTTTCAAAACAATATCTTATTATCAATGCAAAAACTGAAGAAGAGGATAGCGTGTATCCCGCTTTTTTTAAGAGATATTTACATTCGTGATTATTTAGCCGAAGAGCAAATGCGATTTTTATGCACGTATTAAGTGACGGGCGGC
>CAZXOQ010000120.1:0-3750 GCA_964642415.1 uncultured Christensenella sp.
CAAAAAAGCGGTTACGGCATCGATTTGCCGTAACCGCTTTACGTTTTTTATTAATTCTACAAAAATTAATACATACCGCCCATTCCGCCGCCTGCAGGCACTTGAGGCGCTTCGGGTTCTTTAATATCGGCAACAACCGCTTCGGTAGTCAAGAACACACCTGCAACGGAAGCCGCGTTTTCTAATGCGGAACGAGTAACCTTAGTAGGATCGATTATACCGCTTTCAACCATATCGGTGTATTCGTTAGTTAACGCGTTAAATCCGAAATTGGGTTTATTTGCCTTTAATACTTCGTTCAAAATAACTGATCCGTCAAGACCGGCGTTCAATGCGATTTGTTTAAGAGGAGCTTCAACCGCCTTAAGAACGATTCTCGCACCCGTTTGAATATCGCCTTCAAGCCCGTTTGCATACGCTTCTATCGCCTTAATGGTAGAAATAAGCGCGATTCCGCCTCCGGGAACGATACCTTCTTGAACGGCTGCTTTAGTTGCGTTAAGAGCGTCTTCTATACGAAGCTTCTTTTCTTTCATTTCAACTTCTGTAGCCGCGCCTACGTTGATAACCGCAACGCCGCCCGCAAGTTTAGCAAGACGTTCTTGCAATTTTTCTTTATCGTAATCCGACGTAGTAACCTCTATTTGCGCCTTTATAGCTTGCTTTCTAGCCTCTATTGCGGAAGGATCGCCGGCGCCGCCAACGATAGTGGTGTTATCCTTATCAACCTTAACGGAAGAAGCTCTGCCTAGCATATTGGTAGTAACGTCTTTAAATTCATAGCCGAGTTCGGAAGAAATAACCGTGCCGCCCGTAAGAATAGCGATATCTTCGAGCATAGCCTTTCTTCTGTCGCCGAATCCGGGAGCTTTAACCGCAACGCAGTTAAATACGCCTTTAAGTTTATTAACTACTAACGCGGCAAGAGCGTCGCCTTCAACCTCTTCGGCAATGATAAGCAACCTTTGACCTTGCTGAGCAAGCGGTTCGATAACGGGAAGAATTTCTTGTATGTTAGAAATCTTTTTATCGGTGATTAGTATAAGCGGAGAATCTAATACCGCTTCCATTTTATCGGTATTGGTAACCATATACGCGGAAGCGTATCCTCTGTCGAACTGCATACCTTCTACGGTAGAAAGTTCGGTTTTCATCGTTTTGCTTTCTTCTATGGTAATAACGCCGTCTTTACCGACTTTTTCCATAGCGTCGGAAATAAGCGCGCCGATTTGTTCGTCACCTGCAGAGATAGACGCAACCTGACCGATAGCGTTTTTATCTTTAACGGGCTTGCTGATTTTCTTTAATTCTTCAACGGCAACGTTAACCGCACCTGAAATACCCTTTTTAAGGATAATCGGATTAGCTCCCGCCGCAACGTTTTTCAAACCTTCTTTAATCATTGCCTGAGCAAGGATTACCGCGGTAGTCGTTCCGTCGCCCGCTACGTCGTTGGTTTTGGTAGAAACTTCTTTAACCAAGCCTGCGCCCATATTTTCAAAAGCGTCTTCTAATTCGATTTCTTTAGCGATTGTAACGCCGTCGTTAGTGATAAGCGGTGCGCCGAATTTTTTATCTAATACGACGTTTCTGCCCTTAGGTCCTAACGTAATTTTAACGGTATCCGCAAGCGTATCTACCCCTCTTTGAAGAGCTTTTCTTGCCTCTTCGCCGTGTTTTAATTGTTTAGCCATAATAAATTTGCCTCCCTTTTACTATTATTCTACGACCGCCAAAATATCGCTTTGACGGATAATGACTAATTCTTTGCCATCAACTTTAAATTCGTTGCCCGAATATTTTGAATAAAGAACCTTATCTCCCACTTTAACCTGCATCGTGATTTCCTTACCGTCAACAATGCCGCCGGGACCAACCGCAACGACCGTAGCCATTTGCTGTTTTTCTTGCGAAGCGGAAGGAAGAATAAATCCGCTGTTAGTTTTCTCTTCTGATTCAAGACTTTCTACGACAACTTTGTCAAATAAAGGTCTTACTTTCATATTTATGCCTCCGAGTTTTTAATTTTTAGCACTCTCAACTTTCAAGTGCTAATTATATTATATACGGCAAAATAAAATTGTCAACGGTTTACGACCGATTTTTTCCAAAAAAATAAAAAAATTTTTTATTCGGGGTAAAAACGGCATAAAATAAGTCGAAAAAAGCATTTTATATTCCCCTGCGGCTAATTTTATTAAACTTTTATCCGTAAACAAAAAACGCGCCTACTTTGCATTTATACAAGGCTTAGCGCGTTTATATTTAAGTTTTTTCAAAATATCCGCTTTTTATTTTTTAGCGTCCTCAACCGCGTTAGAGGTTGCGACGTTTGCTTCCGATACGCTAGAAGCTTTTTTTGCGTCAATCTCGGCTTGCAAACGCGGAGGTACGGGCTTCGTCGGGATTTCACCCGCCTTATCGAGCGCGATTTTAGTGAGAAGCGGACCAACAAGCTCGTAAATCAACACGGCGAACAACGCGATATTTCTTATTATCGGTCCGGCAATGGTAAGCGACATAGCCGTTAGCGACATTCCGAGCGAAACGCCGGCTTGCGGCAATAACGTAATACCTAAATATTTTTGCACGGTAGGTTCGCAATGCATAAAACGCGAAGAAAGGTTCGCGCCCAAAATTTTACCGAAGGAACGTACCAAAATAAAGATAACGCCCACTAATACTATTTGCCATTCGGCAAATACTTTTAACTCTAATCCCGCGCCGCTTATAACGAAAAAAGCAACCATAAGCGGTCCCGTCCAACGGTCAACCCTTTCCATAAGCTCTTCCGAAAACTTACAAAGGTTGCAAAAAAGCGTACCCATCATCATACAAACGATAAGCGAAGAGAAACCTATTTCTACCTCACCGAATTCAAAATGAAGTTTAGAAAGCGCAACCGCAAGCAATACGAAGCATACGGAAATGCTCAAACGCTTACTGCGAGAGTGAAAATATTTTTCAACAAAATGAAGGCAAGCCCCCGTAAGCGCACCAAGCGTGACCGACGCAACGATTTCTATTAACGGATTAACCAAAAGCGAAACAACGCCGACAGAGCCTTGCCCGTTTTCGATAGCTTTAGCCGCACCGAAAGATACCGCAAATAACATTAGCCCTACTAAATCGTCAAGCGCGACGACGGGTAACAGCATTTTAGTAACCGGTCCTTCGGCCTTGTATTGCTTAACAACCATAAGCGTAGCCGCAGGCGCGGTGGCGGCAGCAATAGCGCCAAGCGTTATAGCTGCTGACAGCGGAAGCTTATCAGGCATACAAAAATGCAAAATAACAAGTGCGATATCTACGAGAAGAGTTGCCACTACCGCTTGAAATATTGCCACGACAACCGCTTTTTTGCCCGTTTTTTTAAGGTCCGACAATCTAAATTCATTGCCCATTGCAAAGGCGATAAAGCCCAAAGCAACGTCTGATACGATAGAATAATTTTTAACGTCGTCTGCGGAAATAAATCCCAATCCGGGTATGCCTAAACGCCCTAAACAATACGGACCAATAAGAATACCCGCAATCAAATAAGCCGTTACGGCAGGCAAATTCCAAATCTTAGTCACGCGGGACATCAAAAGCCCGGCAAGAAGCGTTATAGATAACGCGAGAATAGTTTCCATTACAAATAACTCCTGACGGTTTAATTTTATAAACCGTTGTTTTCATTAGCGATATAAACATACTATGCGCCAAGTGAAAATTGTAGCACAGCTTTAAGTTAAAGTCAAACGAAAA
>CAZXOQ010000121.1:0-3709 GCA_964642415.1 uncultured Christensenella sp.
CTCCCGACCCCATGGTCCCAAACCACGTGCGCTACCAACTGCGCTACACCCCGTTCACTCACGACGCCTTAATATCTTATAATAAATAGAATAAAATGTCAACAAAAATAAAGGGGTTTTTTAAAATTTTTTAAGAAATTTTTTTATTGTGTTTTTTTGTTCTTTCGACAAGCTTTTTCATTGTTTTACATAATACAACAAATTATACGTTTTATCATATGATACAATTTATTTAACGAATTTCAAGGGGGATAAAATGAATATTAAATACAACAAAACGGTTGATTGTTTTACGGTATACGTTGACGGTGAACTCGACGAATGTTCCGCTTCGAACGCAAAAAGGATTTTAGATAAACTGCTTATGGATAATATAAACGCAAATAAGGTTGTATTCGATTTATCGGGGCTTTCTTTTATGGACAGTACGGGAATAGGTCTTTTAATCGGGAGATATAAAATGCTTCGTAGTTTCAACGTTCCGTCTTACATAACGGGCGCATCCGTTGCAACCGAAAAAGTTTTGCAGCTTGCAGGTCTTTATAATATAATGCCCAAGTATTGAGGTGTAATATGTTCAAAAATAATATGAAACTATCTTTTAAGTCTTTATCTCAAAACGAATCTTTCGCGCGTTCCGTTGCCGGAATTTTCGCTTTATCGCTAAATCCGAGCATCGCGCAAATTTCGGATATAAAAACCGCCGTAAGCGAAGCCGTCACAAACTGTATCGTGCACGGATATCCCGATAAAACGGGTGAAATAATAATGGAAGGTGAAATTTCCGACGGAACGTTACATATAAACATATTTGACGAAGGCGTTGGTATAGAAAACGTTGAAAACGCTTTAGAACCCTTTTTTACCACAAAAGAAGAGGAAGAACGTTCCGGTATGGGCTTTACTATAATGAAAACCTTTATGGACGACGTAAAAGTTATTTCCGAAAAAGGAAAGGGTACTAAGGTTTATATGGTAAAAAAAATAAAAGACGACGGTTAAAAAATGCTTAATCAAGAAGAAACTCTTTATTATATAAGAAAGGCAAAAGCCAACGACGAGAATGCAAAAGAAGTTATTTTCGTTAATAACGAACCCTTGATAAAAAGCATTATCAGACGATTTAAAAGCAAGGGGGTAGAATACGAAGATTTATATCAAATTGCGTGTATTGGTTTTATGAAAGCGGTAAAAAATTACGATGAAACTTTCGGTGTAAAATTTTCAACCTATACCGTTCCTATGATAGTAGGAGAGATAAAAAGATATATGCGCGATAACGGTGCGATAAAGGTATCGCGAACGCTTAAAATATTAGCAAACAAGATAAACAAATATATCGATAGATTTCAAACGGAGCATAATTCTTCGCCTGAAGTCGAAACGATTGCAAAAAAATTCGGAATAACTGAAGAAGAGGTTGTAATTGCGTTAGACAGTTCTAAAATGCCTCTTTCTATATTTGATAAAATCGACGATGATGAAGAAGGGCAAGAGCTTATAGATAAAATTCCCTATTCCGACGGAGAAGATAAACTTTTAAATAAAATTCAAATTTCTTCAGCATTAAATACACTTACGGAGAGGGAGCGTAAAATAATTGTTTTAAGATACTATAGAGATAAAACTCAATGCGAAATTGCCGAAAATTTAGGCGTGTCGCAAGTTCAGGTTTCACGGTTAGAAAACAAAATAATCGAAAAGCTACGACTTAAATTTTAGTCGCGGCTTTTTAGTATATAAAACATTTTTTTACCCATATTATTTTCAATATGAAAAAGCTTTTGCAATACGAATATCTAAAAAATACCGACAACAGAGAAACTTTTTCCAAACGTTTTAAGAAATTGGAGGAAAAAAATGAAAACTTCTGCGGATTGCGTTAATCAAAACTATATAAAATACGTATCAGCCGTATCTCCCAAAACAAACGAAAAGAAATCGCTGTTTCGTTCCTTTTGGGTGGGAGGCGTTATTTGCAGCATAGGTCAAACGGCACGTTATTTGTTTGAAACGTTTTTAGGATTAAAAGGAGATGAATTATCCGCCTACGTTTCGGTAGTTATGATCTTTTTAGGTGCGTTGTTAACCGGTTTGGGAATATACGACAGAATAGGAAAATATGCGGGCGGCGGCTCAATCGTTCCTATCACGGGTTTTGCAAATTCCGTTGTGTCGCCGGCAATGGAATTTAAAACAGAAGGTTATATATACGGCGTAGCGTCTAAAATGTTTGTTATATCGGGTCCGATTATCGTTTTCGGGATTGCTTCAAGCGTGCTTGTCGGATTGATATATTTTATAGGATACAGGGTGTTTTAATGAGAACGATTTTTTTTAAGAACCGCCCTTCTATAATTGCAACGTCGTCTATTGCAGGACCTAAAGAATGCGCCGGCAGTATAGGTAAATACGTAGAAACAAAATTGTCAAACGATATGTACGGAGAAAAAACCTATGAAAAAGCCGAAAGCAGAATGCTTTATACCGCGATAAAGAACAGCATTATCAACGGAAACAAAGAAGAAAAAGATATAGACGCCGTTATATCAGGTGATTTGCTAGATCAAATAATCGCTTCAACTTTTTCTGCGCGAAATTTCGATACGGGGTATCTCGGCGTATATAACGCTTGCGCAACGTTTACCGAAGCGCTGACGATAGGAGCAACATTGATAGACGGCGGATATTTAAATAACGTAGTATGCGCGTCTAGCAGTCATTTTTCGTCGGCAGAACGTCAATACCGTTTTCCGCTCGAATTGGGCTGTACAAGACCGCCTCAATCGCAATGGACGGTTACGGGAGCGGGTTCTTGCGTTATATCTAAAAGCGATAATAATCCCAAAATTCTTTCGGCAACAATCGGTAAGATAGTCGATTACGGCATAACCGACGCAAATAATATGGGTGCGGCGATGGCACCCGCGGCGTTTAATTCGTTGATAACTTTATTTTCGGATACAAATACAAAACCGTCGGATTACGACTTGATTGTAAGTGGTGATTTGGGCAGTTTAGGCTCGCGTATCTTAAAGGACTTAACGTGGGAAAAAGGCTATGATATAGAAAAACAGCACGTTGATTGCGGAGAATTGATTTATAACATATCTGAAGAAGATTATCAAGGCGGAAGCGGTGCAGGGTGCTCTTCTTTAGTTTTTTGCTCTTATTTATACGGAAAACTGAAAAGAAAAGAGTTAAAAAAGATTATTTTAATGGCAACGGGGGCTCTTTTATCTTCGCTTTCGTCACAACAAGGCGAAAGCATTCCGGGGATAGCTCACGCGATAGTAATGGAGAGTTGATAATGGAAATATTTATAACGTATATAAAAGTTTTTGCCGTCGGAGGGGTTATTTGCACTATTGCGCAACTTTTAATTAATTATACTAAAATCACCGCTGCGCGTATTCTAGTTTTATTTTTGTTATCGGGCGTTGCGCTTCAAGCGTTCGGATTATATCAGTATTTGGTTGATTTTGCAGGCGCCGGAGCAACTGTTCCGATAAGCGGTTTCGGATATCTTTTAGCAAAAGGGGCAATGGAAGGGGCTAAAGAAAGTCTTTTTAAGGCGATAACAGGCGGCATAACCGCCGCAGGTATGGGTATAACCGCCGCGATAGTTTTCGGGTATATAGTTTCGCTTATATTCAAATCGCATTCCAAGAAAAATTAGTATAAAAATCATTTGGCAAATCGTTTAGGT
>CAZXOQ010000122.1:0-3690 GCA_964642415.1 uncultured Christensenella sp.
CTTAAATAAAATGTATAAATTAAAGCATCATTATAATACGACAATTTGCTAAGATGCGATATTTTAGCAGAATAATGTAATGATGCTTTTATTTTTATAGATATTACATAATATTAGAACACCATATGGAAAGAGCGTTATGAAAGGTAAATGGATTTGGCAAAATAATTACGACAGAGACGATGAATATGTCGATTTTATTGACTTTTTCGACGGAGAAGCCGGGCGGGAGTTTTTGTTGGATATTTCGGTTAGTTGCGATTATATCGCCTATTTAAACGGTATAAAAGTTGGATATGGTCAATATCGAGATTACGTTCACTATAAAATCAAAGATACGCTTGACCTTACTCCCTACGTTAAGACGGGCAAGAACAGACTTTGTATTATCGGGTATCACTCAGGTGGCAAAACCTTTACAAATGCTATAAGACAGGCAGGATTATATTTCGCCGTGCGACATAAAGGTAAGATTGTTGTCGAAAGCAGTACAAATACTCTTTGCCGTCTTGCAAAGGATTATCAGTCGCATCGTTGTGTGATGATTACTCCGCAACTCGGATTTGATTATTGTTATGATGCCGATTGCTACGATGGTTGGCTTGTTGATGGTGAGGATGGATTCGACAATGCAGTTGTTGCAAATTTGCAAGTTGAACGGCTTTTGCCTCGTCCTAACTATAAGCTTTCTCAGCTACCGTTTCTTCAAGGTAAGGTTATTCAGCAAGGTACGTTTTGTTGGACATTGGGGCAAACTACAGCTCAAAAAACAATGTTTGCCGCACTTGCTTATCGTAATAAAAATGAATTCTTACAATATGATGGCGAATCGTATTCGGTGACAACCGAAGAGAACTGCGACGGTATTTATTTAACGTTTGATTTAGGCAAAGAAGAAGTGGGGAATTTATCTTTTGATATACAAACGCCTGAAAAAACGAATCTATATATCGGATATGGGGAACATCTTGATGCAGGGCGTGTTTCCACACAAATAGGAATACGTAGTTTTTGTGTTGAGTATCACACGAAAAGTAAAGGCTCAAGACAGATATTTGAAGGCGTTTTTCGTCGATTCGGTGGAAGATATTTAACCCTATTTATATGCGGAAAGTCAATAAATATATATAAATTTGGAATTGTTCCATTAAGATATCCTTTAAACAAGGCGGACTTTTCTTGCGGGAATTTATTGCGCGATAAAATTTATTCAACCTCGGTTAGAACATTGGAACTCTGCATGCATGAAGCATATGAGGATTGTCCTTGGAGAGAGCAGTCTTTTTATAATATGGATAGCCGAAATCAAATGCTGTGCGGATATTATGCTTTTAATGAATATGCTATGCCTCGCGCATCTCTTGAACTTGTTTCTCAAGGAATGAGAGACGATGGATTGTTGAGTATAGTTTTTCCGGCAGGCTCTGATTTACCTATTCCGAGTTTCAATCTGATTGTCTTTACACAGTTTAAAGAATATATGCTTTATAGTAAAGATTTCGATTTTGTCCGTAAAAAACTTGCTTTTTTGGATAGGCTGATGCAGACCTTTATCAATAAGGCAAAAAATACTATATTATTGCCGAATTTTTCGCAACCTTGTTGGAATTTTTACGAATGGCAACCTACACTTGAAGGCAGTCTCGGAGGGGCGGATGTCGATCGCGGGTTTGAATGTCCGTTATCTGCATTTTTTGCTTTTGCTCTCGGAGAATATGCTGAAATTTTAAGACTTTTGGGCAATTCTCAAAAGGCGGATGAGTATGAACTTATAAAAAACAGAGTAAATGGAGCTATTAAATCAACGTTCTATGTTGATAAGGATAAACTGTTTAAATCTTTTTCGGCTGCGAATGAACCGTATAGCGTATTGGTTAACGCTTTATGTGTACTTTGCGGCGCGGCTGAGGGGGTAGATCTTACACGTATAAGTCAGGTGCTTAAAGGGGAAAATTCGCATGATATAATAAAAGCAACTTTGAGTATGGCAATTTTCCGTTATGACGCGTTATTAATGATCGACAAAAATAATTTGGAATATATTCTAAATGATATCGATAATAATTATTTTTCTATGCTTTTAGGCGGCGCCACTACTTTTTGGGAAACTTCTAAGGGCAGCGAGGATTTTGACGGGGCGGGAAGTCTTTGCCATGGCTGGAGTGCGCTTCCTATTATCTATTATCAAAAGTATTTAAAAAATGTCGCCGTTTAAATAAGAGTATTTGCCTATGGCGGATATTTACTATGCATTAGAGGTGCCGCAAAGCACAAAAATCATTTTTTTCATTAAAAAACGAGTTTGGTGTAATACCAACTCGTTTTTTAATTTGATGTACTAATTTGTTTATACAAGTGAAGTGATTTTTTGCTGTTAGAGTTTTTTTCTTATTAAGCCTTGTTTTCAGAACCGAATAATTGGATTTTACGCTTTACCTCGCGTTTAATGTATTGTACTTTTAAATTTCGCATTTCAAGGTAACCGAGTTTTTTTAATTCGCCGTCTTGCATTGCCTTGTCGCCGGCAAGACACAAATCGGTAAAAATATTAACCTTTGCTATTCCTTCGCGAATAACGTTTTTAAAATCATCGTCAGAAAGACCGCTGCCGCCGTGCAAGACCAATGGAACATCTACCGCCTGTTTTATCTCTTTTAGCCTTGCTATATTCAGCATAGGCTTCCTTTTATATACGCCGTGCGCTGAACCTATTGCTATAGCCAAAGCATCTACCGAGGTGGCGTTAAGATAGTCTTTTGCTTCATCGAGCGTAGTGTACATATCCGTAAGCAGATTATCTTCTTTTGTTGCTTCTCCCACATGACCTATTTCGCCCTCTACACTTGCTCCGAATGCGTGAGCTATTTTGACAATTTCACGCGTCTCTGCGATGTTTTGTTCATATGGTTTAGTCGAGCCATCGAACATCACGGAAGAAAACCCGAGTTGCAATGCTTCTAAACACCTTTCGAAAGTTAAACCATGATCGTAATGTACCACCACGGGTACTTTTGCGCGTTTAGCCGCTTCGATAATGCTCGGTGCAATTAGTTTTAACTCTCCATAGGGGAGCAATACTTCGGCTGTCCCGAGTATTACAGGGGAGTTGCTCTCTTCTGCTGCTTCGATTACCGCTTGTAGCATGTCTGTATCGGTGGTATTAAAAAGGCCTACTGCGTATTTGTCCTTTTGCGCTTTTTTTAAAACTTCGTTTAAGTTTACTAACATTTTTTACCTTCTTTTGAAATTTTTCGTAATTTCGTAAATTTCTCTTTTCGTTTTTACGCCATCGGTTGCATTTGTGCTCATAATACTCGCTGCCGCCGCACGAATACCTGTTTCCAGAATTTGTTCGGGCAAGGAATTCGCATATATTTCAGTTAAACATCCTGCGCAAAACGCGTCGCCTGCGCCTGTTTTCCCTTTAAAAAGTTCTTTCGGTGTTATCAAAGAATTTATTTCCGTATATCTTTCACCGAGATAGCACGCTTTTTCTGTTTTATGAATAATAACGCCTTTCTTTATACCCAAACTCTTTAATTTATTGGCTAAAAAACTCAAATCTTCGGCACTGTCGGTCTTGCAGAGCGCGGCGGCTTCCAATTCGTTGATAATTAGGTAATCCAGGTACGGCAGGCAAGGTAAAACTTTTTCGTAGTCGCCGTTTGCCGAACTGACGAGGTCTGCAGA
>CAZXOQ010000123.1:0-3624 GCA_964642415.1 uncultured Christensenella sp.
CGGTATTGGCACTATATCTTGACCATATATCTGGATAGTACGCACCCTTAGGAGGCGATTGCGTTATCCTATTCCGCTACGGAAAGATTATTACGTTTTGAAAATTATTTTACGATACAAAAATTATGAAATTTATACCGTTTTTTATATCGATTTCTTTTTTTATGTCGCCAAAACACAACATATAGTAATTATTTCGGTTGTTTTATACTATATTTAGTGATATATTATGGATAAACCAACCCCTTAGAATCTCTGTGTTATATGCTTTTAATCATATATACAAAGCGCAAAAGTAACAATTGCGCATACGATGCAATTGATAACAAACATATTTTACTATAAATAAACATAACTGTCAATCGTGACGGAGCAATTTTTAACTCTTTTTTTGTTTTTGCGAAAAAAAAATAAAAAACAAACGGATATCACAAAAATAAACAGTACATTAAGTAAATTTCGGTATAAAAATACTTATCATGGGGTAACATACGATTGCGAGCTAACCTGAAATCAGTTTTTTACATATACTGATAACGGGAAGACAGGACGCATCGGAGACTTATCATGATAAAAAGAGGGGAACTATATTATGCCGATTTAAGTCCCGTAGTCGGCAGCGAACAGGGCGGGATTCGCCCGATATTGATAGTGCAAAACGATACGGGAAACAAATACAGTCCGACGATAATCGCCGCGGCGGTGACAAGCAAATTATCGAAAGCAAAACTCCCGACTCATATAGAAATCGGAGCAAACGAATTCGGTTTAGTAAAAGACTCTGTAATTTTATTAGAACAAATACGCACCCTAGACAAAAAGCGCTTAAAAGAACGCATTGGCGAATTATCGCCACCGGCGATGAAAAAAGTAAATTTAGCGCTACTTATAAGCTTGGGCTTCAGCGCGTCGAGCAGCGCGGCGAATTGATAAATCGCCGCTAATAATTTTGCATTTTACGGCGACTTTTCAACAAAGAAAAACACCGAGCAAAGCAACCGCTTTACATGTAAAACAAGTGCGCATATATCCAAACGTTTGCCTTTTTGACTATATTTTAAATCATTTTAACCGTTTCTTCAAAACCTTTTCTTGACTTAACCCTTAAAGGCTGATTACCGTAGCCGACAGCAATAACGATATTGCAAACTTCGTCTTCAGTCAATCCGACGGCTTTTTTCAATTTTTCTTCGTTAATCCAACCAATAACACACGTATCTAACCCTTTAGCCTTTGCCGCAAGAGTAACGTAAGCAGCAAGCTCGCCTATATCGTATTTAACAAAATGGTTATTATCGATTTTGCCTTGAATCCCTGGTTTAAGCACCGCGTTTTTCTCTGCGAGCACAAAAAAAGCTTTAGCGCTTGACACAAACGCGTTCGCACCACCGTCTTGCAAAGCCAAAGCAACCTCCGCTCTTACATTACTATCGGTAATACAATACACCTTCCACGGTTGGCTGTTACACGCCGAAGGCGCGCGCAAAGCGACTTTTAAGACTTCAATCAAATCATTTTTATCTATCTCTTTATCAGAAAAACTTCTGCACGCTTGCCTTTCTTCAATAAGCATTTTAAAACTATCAAATGACATAATACACCTCATTAAACGAAAAAATCTTTATAAACCGTTGCATTTTTGCTAAAAGTCCAATCTTTACGTTCCTTATTTGAAACTTTGCAAAATTACCATTTCGCATCATAAGAATTATAACGGAATAAACAACAATGACGTTGTGACGTGGCAATCTTAACCGATTGTTTTCACTATGTATTAGCAAAGTAACGGTTTTATTTTATCACGTATGCGCATAAAAGTCAACTGTGCAAAAATCCAAACGATTGAAAGCTCTTTTGCTATTTTGCAAAACAGAGAGATTTTTCTTTGCGATATTTTTCTACTGCTTTAAGATACCGATCGGACAATTCTAAATTATACCTTTGCTTTTCTTCATAAGAAAGCGTAGCATAATACTCCTTATCGGTAAGCCTACCTATAGCGTCTGATATTTCGCCTTCGGAATCGAGAATAGCTTTCACCCTATCGTAAAACTCCTCTTCGCCGACGTTCGAATGCTTGATTTCGCCCGACACCTTGGTCGCGTAAAAATCCCTCACCTTAGATACGGAAACACCCGCTTGTTCCGCAAGGGAAAGCTCTTTTTTGAGTTTTTCGCCGTATTCTTGCCAAAACCCGTTTTTAAGGCGTTTTTTCGCTTCTTTGCAATATTGTTTAAAGCTTTTACTGTCTTCCATATTTCACCCATAAATCCTTTTATAATTTATTATTCGACAAAAACGTTCTTTTTTTGCGCCTAAAAAGTAAGCCTGCCGAATATTCGGCAGGCTTAAGCTTTATCCTTTAATGCTTCTTTTTCTTGCGGCTTCCGCTTTTTTCTTACGTTTAATGGAAGGGCTTTCGTAGAACTCTTTTTTACGGAGGTCACCGATAATGCCGTCGCGCGAGCATTTTCTCTTAAAACGACGTAACGCGCTATCGAGATTCTCGTTTTCACCGACTCTGACTGTACTCATTTTTTCACACTTCCTTTGCCCGTACGGCGGTTATTAATTTTGCTTTTATTCGCAAAACCTGTAATAGTATACCTTAAAAAAAAGTATTTGTCAATGATTTTTATCGCTTTTTACGGAATTTTAGGATAAGCTTGCCATTCCTAAAATATCGCTAAGACTTTTTGTGTAAAGCGCGGTAGCGCTATAATTAGGATCTTGTATTACGCCGGAGTCTACCAATTGGCGGATAGTGGCTTTTTCAAGCTTATCCGCAATGTTAGACATACTCTCTAATCCGCTTAAGGTTAAACCTGATTCGGTATAATACTTACAGTTTCCGTCGGCATCGATGCTTTCGCCCGTTTCGTAATTATAGAACATAAACACCCATATAGACGCATCGGAAGAAATATCGTATTGTTTATTATCTTCACGCTCGCCGTGAGTAGCGTTGACGTACGCGGTTGTTAGAACGTATCCGCCGTTTTTAAGCTTATAATACTTTCCGCTAACATTTTCTTTAAAGCATTCTACGTTATACATATCGGACAGTTTTAAACCGTTGATTTTCTCTCCGATGTTGCCGAGTGTTAAATTTTCGGTATTAAGCAATGCTGATAAAATTTTGTTATCGCCTGCATCTATAAGCCCGTTAAGCTTGATGTCGCCTACGTTAAAGCTTGATAAACTGCTAAGGTTTATCAAGCTTTCATCATCACAACCCGTAACGTCTTTTAATATAGAAAACAATTTTTCGTTATCACTGTTTTTCTCTATAACCGTGGTAAGGGTTATTTTGCCTACGTCAAATTCTGATAAATTGCTTATTAAAATCTCTTCCGCATTTTTTCCGGTAGCTTGCGATAAAATACTGTAAATTTTATCGTTACCGTCAACGGGCAATACGGTTGAAAGTTTTATGTTATCCGCATTAAAGCTTGAAAGACTGTTTATTGTAATATCTTCCGCACTATCCGCATTTGTTGCCGCAACTAAAATATCGTATATCTTATCGTTACCGCTAATTGGCAATACGGTTGAAAGTTTTATGTTATCCGCGTCAAAGGTTGAAAGACTGTTTATTGTAATCTCTTCGGCACTATCCGCAAC
>CAZXOQ010000124.1:0-3506 GCA_964642415.1 uncultured Christensenella sp.
AGATTTATTTAATGAATATCTCAAAAATTGTTGCACTTAGTTTGACAATTCATCTTTGTATTTACGCTACGTTGCGAAAATTATTCAGCAACAGCGGTAGCGCCTGCTTCCTTGAATTGAGCAACGATCTTGTCTGCTTCTTCCTTAGAAACGTTCTCTTTGATGGTTTTGCCGGCTTCAGCCATAGCCTTGGATTCAACGAGACCAAGTCCGGTAACTTCTTTAACAACTTTGATAACGCCGATCTTATTAGCGCCAACGTCCTTAAGAATTACGTTGAATTCAGTCTTTTCTTCCGCAGCGGGAGCAGCAGCCGCAGCAGCGGGAGCAGCAGCTACAGCTACGGGAGCAGCAGCGCTTACGCCGAATTCTTCTTCTAAAGCCTTAACGAGCTCATTAAGCTCTAAAACCGTCATACCTTTTACTTCTTCTATCATCTTATTGATATCAGCCATTTTTTTATCCTCCAAATATTCCTTGTTTTTAATTTTTTATTTTTTTGTGTTTTACGCCTTTTGTTCTGCTATTTGGTTAAGCGCAATAACCAAACCTCTCGGTATAGCCGAAAGAACGCCTGCAAACTTGGTGATGGGCGACTGTAAAGAGCCGAGCATCTTTGCAACGAGTTCTTCTTTAGAGGGCATCGTAGCGAGTGCCGTTACGCCTGCGACGTCAATCTTAGTTCCATCAACGTAACCGCTTTTGATTTCAAACTTTTTATCGTACTTTTTAGTTGCGTCTAATATAATTTTGGACGCGCCCGTTTCATCCGCGCCGAAAGCAACGGAAGTAGGACCGTTAAGATCGTCGTCGAAATCGGTAATGCCGAGATCGTGGAGGGCGTATTTTATAAGGGTGTTTTTATAAACCTTATATTCGACGTCACTCTTTCTAAAGGCACGACGGAGTTCCGTATCTTCCGCAACGGTAAGACCGCACGATTTAACGAAAACTATCGACTTAGCCTGCTCGAATTTAGCCTTGATCTCTTGTGATATTGCTTTTCTTTGTTCCTGACTTGCCGACATTTTATTACCTCCTTGTTAATAATAAAAGCGCCCTCGACTCCGCGCGGAATACGAGAACGCTTATAATAAACGTTTTTGATAAACCGCCTCGGTTGGTCCGCGGATAAACCGCAAGTTAAAACCTACTGTCTTAGGCTATTCAATTTTACCATGTTATTTTAACACTAAAAAACTGCTTTGTCAAGCAAAATTACATCTTAGCGGCAATTTTTACGCCGGGGCCCATCGTGCTTGCGAGGGAAACGCTTTTAACGTATTGTCCCTTAGCGGCAGCGGGTTTAGCTTTGATAATTGCTTCCATAAGAGCGTCGTAGTTTTCTTTAATCTTATCCTTGCCGAAGCTCTTCTTGCCGATAGCGCAGTGAATAATTGCGTTTTTATCAAGTCTGTATTCAACCTTACCGGCTTTAGTGTCTTTAATCGCCTTTTCAACGTCCATAGTAACGGTTCCTGATTTCGGGTTAGGCATCAATCCCTTAGGACCTAAAACCTTACCGATACGACCAACCAATCCCATCATATCGGGGGTGGTTATGATAACGTCATAATCGAACCAGTTTTCCGTTTGAATCTTTTGAATCATATCTTCCGCTCCGACGAAATCAGCGCCGGCAGCTTTAGCTTGATCGGCTTTTTCGCCCTTTGCGAGAACGAGAACTCTTACGTTTTTGCCTGTTCCGTTAGGAAGAACGAGAACGCCTCTGACCTGTTGATCGGCTTGCTTGGGATCTACGCCAAGACGAACGTGAAGTTCGACGGTTTCGTCAAACTTAGCTTTAGCGGAATCGAGAACAAGACCGATTGCTTCGGACGCGTCGTATAACTTAGCGGACTCTATTGTTTTTGCGCTTTCTATATATTTTTTACCGTGTTTCATTTATAATTACCTCCCGTGGTGCGTTCGGGGAAAATCCCCCTCCCACGTATTCCTTAATCTACGACTTCAATACCCATACTTCTCGCGGTGCCTGCAATCATGCTTGCAGCAGCTTCGAGAGTGTTGGCGTTAAGGTCGGGCATTTTGGTTTTTGCTATTTCCTCTACCTGAGCCTTGGTTATCTTAGCAACTTTGTTCTTATTGGGAGCCGCGCTTGCGGTTTCGATTCCGCATGCCTTTTTAATAAGGACGGGAGCGGGCGGCGTTTTAAGAATAAAAGTGAAAGAACGGTCCTGATAAATCGTCATAACGACGGGGATTATAAGACCTGCCTGATCCTGAGTTTTAGCGTTAAACTCTTTCGTAAATCCCGGAATGTTGATACCGTGAGGACCTAACGTAGAACCTACGGGCGGACCCGGGGTTGCTTTGCCCGCGGGCAACTGAAGTTTTACGATTGCTGTAACTTTTTTTGCCATAATTGTTTCCTCCATAAGTGGTGATACCGTCGCGCCAGTGTAAAAATTTAACCGCGACTCCCACTTTTATATAAAAGCAAAACTCAATGCTTTGCGAATTATATCTCTTCTTGTTTTTCGGCGTTGATTTTCTTAACTTGAACAAAATCGACTTCTACGTCGGTATTTCTGCCGAACATTTCAACGTTGACCTTGATTTTTTGCCCTGCTTCGTTTATCGATATAACCTTGCCCGAGAAAGATTCTAACGGCCCGGAAATAATCTGAACGCAATCGCCGACTTCCGCCGGTTTTTCGAGAGCGATTTTAACCAAGCCCATTCTAGCAACCTCGTCGTTCGTAAGAGGCAAAGGTCTACCTTGCGGACCAACGAACCCCGTAACGCCGCGCGTGTTGGTTACGAGATACCAAATGTCGTTGCTGTATATCATTTTTAGAAAAACGTAGCAAGGAAATTTTTTGCGTTCTACAACTTTCTTCTTACCGTTTGCTTTTTCTTCTAGCGTTTCTTCGGTAGGAATTTGTATTTCGCAAATTTTATCTTGCAAATTATTGTTTTCTATAAGTTTTTCGAGCGAGTCTTTCACCATAGCTTCGTAGCCGGAGTATGTGTGAATAACGTACCATCTTGCTTCTTCCACGTTGATTACTCCTATGCTCCGGTTCTCGGCGCAATAAGCTTAAGCAGCTCCATAAGTCCCAAATCGAACGCCGTTATCACGACCAAAAAGGCGAGAACGACAACCAAAACCACACCCGTTTTTTTAACCACCTTAGAAAAACCGGGCCAGCTAACTTTTTTAAGCTCGGAAAAAACGTCTTTTATTTTCAAGCCGATTCTTTTGAAAAACCCGGGCTTGTCGCTTTTCTTTTTAGCTTTTTTTGCTTGCTGTTTAGAGCTTTCTTGCTTTTCGACGGTTTCGGGAATAAACCCACCTTTCATCTCGTTATTTTTATCCATTATAACACCCCTTGACGTTTATATACGCGAAAAGACGGCGAAATAAAAATTATTTCGCTTCCTTATGCGCGGTATGTTTTTTGCAGAACTTGCAATACTTATTCATTTCGAGTCTTTCGGCATCGTTCTTTTTGTTTTTGAAAGTATCGTAATTTCTTTGT
>CAZXOQ010000125.1:0-3503 GCA_964642415.1 uncultured Christensenella sp.
CTTAAATAAAATGTATAAATTAAAGCATCATTATAATACGACAATTTGCTAAGATAAGATATATTTTAGCGGAATAATATAATGATGCTTTTATTTTTATAAATATTATATGATTTTAGAGCATTATGTATAAAGAGTGTTATGAAAGATAAATGGATTTGGCAAAATAATTACGACAGAGACGATGAATATGTCGATTTTGTTGACTTTTTCGACGGAGAAGTCGGGCATGAGTTTTTGTTGGATATTTCGGTTAGTTGCGATTATATCGCTTATTTAAACGGCATAAAAGTAGGATATGGTCAATATCGAGATTATGTTCACTATAAAATCAAAGATACGCTTGACCTTACTCCCTACATTAAGACAGGGAAGAACAGACTTTGTATTATAGGGTATCACTCAGGGGGCAAAACCTTTACAAATGCTATAAGACAGGCAGGATTATATTTTGCCGTGTGGCATAAAAGTAAAATCGTTGTCGAAAGCAGTACAAATACTCTTTGCCGTCTTGCAAAAGATTATCGGTCTCATCGTTGTGTGATGATTACTCCGCAACTCGGATTTGATTATAGTTATGATGCCGATTGCTACGATGGTTGGCTTGTTGATGGTGAGGACGGGTTCGACAATGCAGTTGTTGCAAATTTGCAAGTTGAACAGCTTTTGCCTCGTCCTAACTATAAGCTTTCTCAGCTACCGTTTCTTCAAGGTAAGATTATTCAGCAAGGTACGTTTTGTTGGACCTTAGGGCAAACTACAGCTCAAAAAACAATGTCTGCCGCACTTGCTTATCGTAATAAAAATACCTTTTTACAATATGATGGCGAATCGTATTCGGTGGCTACCGAAGAGATCTGCGACGGCATTTATTTGACGTTTGATTTAGGCAAAGAAGAAGTAGGAAATTTATCTTTTGATATACAAACGCCTGAAAAAACGAAGCTATATATCGGATATGGCGAACATCTTGATGCAGGACGTGTTTCTACGCAAATAGGAATACGCAGTTTTTGTGTTGAATATTACACAAATAGCAAAGGCGCAAGACAGATATTTGAGGGCGTTTTTCGTCGACTCGGGGGGAGGTATTTGACTTTATTTATATGCGGAAAGTCGATAAATATATATAAATTTGGTATTATTCCATTAAGATATCCTTTAAACAAGGTGGACTTTTCTTGCGGAAATTTATTACGCGATAAAATTTATTCAACCTCGGTTAGAACGCTGGAACTCTGCATGCACGAAGCATATGAAGATTGTCCTTGGAGAGAGCAGTCTTTTTATAATATGGATAGCCGTAATCAAATGCTGTGCGGATATTATGCTTTTAATGAATATGCTATGCCTCGTGCATCTCTTGAACTTGTTTCTCAAGGAATGAGAGACGATGGATTGTTGAGTATAGTTTTTCCGGCAGGCTCTGATTTACCTATTCCGAGTTTCAATCTGATTGTCTTTACACAGTTTAAAGAATATATGCTTTATAGTAAAGATTTCGATTTTGTCCGTAAAAAACTTGCTTTTTTGGATAGGCTGATGCAGACCTTTATCAATAAGGCAAAAAATACTATATTATTGCCGAATTTTTCGCAACCTTGTTGGAATTTTTACGAATGGCAACCTACACTTGAAGGCAGTCTCGGAGGGGCGGATGTCGATCGCGGGTTTGAATGTCCGTTATCTGCATTTTTTGCTTTTGCTCTCGGAGAATATGCTGAAATTTTAAGACTTTTGGGCAATTCTCAAAAGGCGGATGAGTATGAACTTATAAAAAACAGAGTAAATGGAGCTATTAAATCAACGTTCTATGTTGATAAGGATAAACTGTTTAAATCTTTTTCGGCTGCGAATGAACCGTATAGCGTATTGGTTAACGCTTTATGTGTACTTTGCGGCGCGGCTGAGGGGGTAGATCTTACACGTATAAGTCAGGTGCTTAAAGGGGAAAATTCGCATGATATAATAAAAGCAACTTTGAGTATGGCAATTTTCCGTTATGACGCGTTATTAATGATCGACAAAAATAATTTGGAATATATTCTAAATGATATCGATAATAATTATTTTTCTATGCTTTTAGGCGGTGCCACTACTTTTTGGGAAACCTCAAAGGGCAGCGAGGATTTTGACGGGGCGGGAAGTCTTTGCCATGGATGGAGTGCTCTTCCTATTATCTATTATCAAAAATATTTAAAAAACGTCGCCATTTAAATAAGAGTATTTGCCCATGGCGGATATTTGCTATGCCTCAAAGGTGCCGCAAAGCACCAGAATTATTTTTCATTTAAAAACGAGTTTTATAATTGATTTTTATTTCTAAATTTGATATAATCAGCAATAGGTTTAACCGCACAAATTGCGGTGGCGCAGGCAAGCCAAGCGCGTTAAGCGCGTTAAACGCACAAAATGCCGAAAACGTAAAAACGCATCAAATACGGGAAATGCGATAAAAGCATAAAACGTAAAAAACGTAAAAAGAACGTTAAATTGAAATTCGCTAAAAGCTAAAACTACTACAAAAAAAGGAGAATTTATGCAATATATTTATCCTAAACGAATAGTAAAATCGGAGGGCGATTTTAGCGGAGAAAAGCTGCTTTTTACAAAAAAAGTTTTGCAAATCGGATTAAAAGAGCCGCAAGTTTTGCGCGTAAAAGGCGGCGGGTATTTGATTTTAGATTTTGGCGAGGAGCTTTCCGGCGGGGTGCGCATTTTAACGCACACGTTAAGCCCCGGTGACCGCGTGCGTTTGCGTTTTGGCGAATCGATAGGCGAAACATGTGCAGAAATCGGGCACAAAAACGCCACTAACGACCATTCTTTGCGCGATTTTTCGGTAGAACTTAAAGACTATTCCGATATGACGTTCGGGCAAACGGGTTTTCGCTTTTTGCGCGTAGATTTTTTTGGAGAGGAGTTTTTAATTAAAGCTATCGTCGCCGCGTCGGACGGGTTAACCCGCCGCGAAAACGGCAGTTTTATTTCGAGCGACGAGCTGCTTAACCGCGTATGGGTAACGGCTGCGAAAACGCTTAAACTGTGCATAAGAAATGGGCATATAGTAGACGGCGTTAAGCGCGACAGGTTGGTGTGGAGCGGTGATACTTATCCCGAAATTAAAAGCGCGCATTGCTTGTTTCGCCGCACGGCGGAGGTTAAAAATTCGCTTGAATTTTGCCGCAATCAAGTAAGAGAAGGCGAGTGGATGAACAATATTCCGCTTTATTCGGTTTGGTGGCTTTACGGTTTGTGCGAATATTGCGAGCGCAACGGCGATTACGCCTACGCAAAAAAATGCTTGCCGTTTATAAAGCAAACCGTAAACGCGGTGCTTACTTTCGTTGACGAAAACGGCGATACTCATTTCGAAAGCGACTTTATCGATTGGCCCACATTCGCGAATATTACGGCAAAATGTTAGAACTCGGCGCAACCACTTTTGGGGAAGATTTTAACGTAGAGTGGGCTAAAAACGCTTACGGAATAGACGTTTTACC
>CAZXOQ010000126.1:0-3436 GCA_964642415.1 uncultured Christensenella sp.
TTCGAGTCTTTCGGCATCGTTCTTTTTGTTTTTGAAAGTATCGTAATTTCTTTGTTTGCATTCCGTACACGCCAAAGTTATCTTAGTTCTATTGCCTTTTGCAGCCATAATGCACCTTCTGAATATGAAAAAATTAACACCCCTCTCGAGATGCTGATTTATTTTAACATTTATATCAAACTATGTCAAGGTATTTTAATACCTTTTTAAAAACTTTTATAAAAACGGCGCAATATTTAATAAAAAACCGTAATTTTACATCTTAAACCCTCTTCTCGATAAATTTCCGCCGCAGCTTCGCTTGAAAAATTGCTTTTTGTGTGTTACAATATAAAGGCAATTTACAGACCGCGCTAACCCAAAGCGCAATATAGCGCTTATTCTCGCTATTTATTTAAGGTGTATGTATGGACGAAATTACTTTATCGCCGGTGGCGTACGTTTCCACCGATTTTAACGAAAAATTCGGCATTCCCAGACAAAGCGGAAGATGCCCGTCTGCTATCGGCATTTTAACCTTCGTAAAGCCGTATAACAGCGCGGATTTTATACGCGGAATAGAGGGATTTTCTCACTTGTGGTTGCTTTTCGGTTTTTCCGCAAACCGCGGTGCTACAGTAAACGCCACGGTAAGACCGCCACGCCTCGGCGGAAACGAAAGAGTCGGAGTTTTTGCAACGCGGTCGCCGTTTAGACCGAACGGCATCGGATTATCTTGCGTAAAATTGGAAAGCGTTTTAACTGACGGCAAAACAATTCAACTTAAGATTTCCGGCGCGGACCTTCTTGACGGAACGCCCGTTTACGACGTTAAGCCGTATATTCCGTCAACCGACGCGCGAACTGAAGCGTTTGGCGGATTTGCCGAGCAATTTACCGATTATAAATTGTCGGTTGTTTTCCCCGATAAATACGCCGATTTAATAGAACCGGAAAAGCTGCAAGCGCTTAAAGAATGTCTAGCGGACGATCCGCGCCCCGCCTATCAAGAAGACGGCAGAACATACGCAATGAGCTATGCGAATAGCGAAATACGGTTCACTGTATCCGAAAAAACGCTTACGGTAGTTTCGGTTAAACCGCTTTAACCGAAATACAATTCTCAATCAAAATCGGTTTTGTTTAAAAAACTACGCGCCTTGCGATTGCAAAAGCTCGTAGTTTTTTTAATACAGATTTTATTTAGCGTTTTTAGCGGCGTTTACCGCGTCTGAAATTTTCTTTTCATAAGCAAGCATTCCGTATTTATCAACGTCTAACTTATTTCTTTCTCCGTGCGTAAGGCATCCCGCTCCGCCGACGCAACCGCCAAGACAAGCCATACCTTCTATAAAGTTAGCGTCGGATATTCCCTTGCTTTTTTTCAATAGAGCAACTCTGCACGCCTCTATTCCGTCGCAAGAAACGGGTTTTAGTTCAAACGATTCTAAGCCTTGCTCCGTAAGCGCCTCTTTCACGGCGTCTGCAAGACCGCCGCACCTTGCAAATATTCTGCCGAAATACGAAGCGTTGTTAAGCTCGCTTTCTTCTAACGTCGTTATATCGATTTCTCTACTGTCAAACAGTGCCTGCAATTCTTCAAAGGTAAGAACCGAATCGACGAACGGTTTTACGGATTCTTTTTTAACTTCGTTTTTCTTGGCGGTGCAAGGCCCTATAAATACCACCTTTGCCTTTTCGTCTTTTTCTTTTATATATTTAGCTATCATAGCCATTGGCGATACCGTTCCGGAAATACACTCCTTCATATCGGGGTAATTCTTTTCTACGAAACTTACGAACGCGGGGCAACAAGAACTAACTAGAAATTTTTTTTCGGCAAGTTCTCTCGATTCCTTTTCCGCGACCATATCCGCACCGAGAGCCGCTTCGATTACGTCGTCAAACCCCAAAACCTTAAGTCCCGTTATAACCTGACCAAGCTTGGCGTAAGAAAATTGACTCGATATCGCGGGGGCAACCACGGCGTAAACCTTAAATTCGCCGTCTTTCTTGCTTTTTTTGATTAAATCGATTACGTCCAAAATATAAGATTTATCGCTTATAGCGCCAAACGGGCACTGATAAACGCACGCGCCGCACGATATGCATTTATTGTTATCGATTTTTGCGGCAAGATTTTCATCCATAGAAATAGCTTTCACCTTGCAAGCGTTTTGGCAAGGTCTTTTTCTTCCGACAATCGCCGTATAAGGGCAAACCTTGGCGCACGCGCCGCACTCTTTGCACTTTGACTTATCTATATGCGCAACGTGGTCTTCATCGAATGAAAGCGCGCCGAAACGGCATACGTCTTCGCATCTGTGAGCAAGACAGCCTCTGCAAGCGTTGGTAACTTCGTAACCGCCAACGGGACATTCGTCGCACGCTATCGAAATAACTTCTATAACGTTAGGATTATCTCTATCCCCACCCATGGCAAGCTTCACGCGCTCGCCTAAAATAGCGCGTTCTTTGTATACGCAGCAACGCATCGTCGGGGTATTACCGGGAACGATTTTTGCAGGGATATCCATCAAATTTTGAATAAGCTTATCTTCCCACGCAAGGGAAGCGACTTCTCTAAGAACTTTATATTTTAAATGTTGAACTTTCGTATCGAATTTTCTCATATAGCTCCTCTTTTATTATCGCGCCGTCGCGAATACGCGTTTTACTACTATAAAAGCTTAAACGCGGTATTATTAAAGTTTTTTATAAACCGTTTAACAGTCAAATTGCATTTTTTAAACGGTTTATCCTAGCTTTCTCAAAAAAAGGCGGCGTCTATACGTTTGTAAAGAGCGCCGCCTATAATTTACTAAATAGGGCAAAAGCCGTTTTTGCTAATATTTTTATTTGTTTTCGGCGGCTTTTTCCGCGGCAGCGTCTAAACGCTTGTTACGGAAATATATAACCAATCCCGTAGATACCATAACAAGGTTTATCCAATAAAAAATAAACGCTATGGTAGAAGTCAACGTCCAAAAAGAAGAACCGACTTTCGAAATAGTAATAAACTTGCCGATAATAGCGCTAACGTAACCTATAACGATAAGCAAGGTAAACAAAAAGCTCGTTCCCTTTGCGGTACGCGCCTTATACGCGCGAATGATATTAAGCGGCCAAGAAGCGCCAAAGCAAAGTATCATGCCGATTTCAAAGATTTCTGCCATAATTTTATCCTCCGTTGTAGCGTTTGTTTTTTATATACTACGTAAATTTATCAAAATTTTACAGTTTAAGTAGTAAAAGAGAGTTTTTAATAAACTCTCTTTTAGCTACATTTGGCTGCCCCTGACAGACTCGAACTGACGACACTTCGGTTAACAGCCGAATGCTCTACCGACTGAGCTAAGGGGCAATACAGAATTTGCTAAAAAAGCATTTATGCAAATTCTATTTTTGGATGCAGCAACAACCTATTTTCCCGGATCGTCTCCAATCAAGTATTTTC
>CAZXOQ010000127.1:0-3392 GCA_964642415.1 uncultured Christensenella sp.
ATCTCTTAATCCCACCGTAACGGAGCTTGAAATAAAAGCTCCGTTTGTTGCTAAAAAAGCGCAGGCTGGGCAGTTCGTTATCGTTCGCGCGACGAGTGACGGCGAAAGAATTCCGCTTACGGTTGCGGACTTCGACAGAGAAAAAGGCACCGTAAAAATCATTTTCCAAATCGTCGGCGCAACCACTTATACGCTTAACACTCTTAAAGTAGGGGATTGCGTAGCCGATTTCGTAGGTCCGCTCGGCAATCCTACCGAAACGGAAGGGCTTAAAAAAGTTGCCGTAGTCGGCGGCGGCGTGGGTTGCGCTATCGCGTATCCCGTTGCCAAAAAGTTGCACGAAGAGGGGGCTGAAGTTCACTCTATAGTCGGCTTTAGATGCAAAGACCTAGTTATATTAGAAGATGAATTTAAAAAGGTAAGCGATAAATACGTTCTTATGTCTGACGACGGTACTGCCGGCGAAAAGGGGCTTGTTACCGACGCGCTTAAAAAGCTTATCGACAGCGGCGAAAAATATGACGAAGTTATCGCTATCGGTCCGGTTATCATGATGAAATTCGTATGCCGCCTTACTAAAGAATACGGCATTAAAACAGTTATCAGTATGAACCCCATTATGATAGACGGCACGGGTATGTGCGGCGGCTGTCGTCTTACCGTCGGCGGAAAAACCAAATTCGCTTGCGTAGACGGTCCTGATTTCGACGGGCACGAAGTCGATTTCGACGAAGCTATGTCGAGAGGCGCTAGCTACAAAGAATGGGAAAGACACAAATACGAAGAAACCTGTAACCTTTTTAATAAGGAGGTAAAATAATTATGCCTAATATGTCGCTCAAAAAAAATCCGATGCCCGTTCAAAGCGCGGAAGAGAGAAACAAGAATTTTAAGGAAGTAGCTTTAGGCTATACCGAAGAGGACGCTCTTTCAGAAGCGGAAAGATGTCTTCACTGCAAAAATAAGCCTTGCGTAAACGGTTGTCCCGTTATGGTAGATATCCCCGAATTTATCGCAAAGGTTAAAGAAAAAGATTACGAGGGAGCTTACGAGATTATAGCAAAAACCTCTTCTCTTCCCGCGGTTTGCGGAAGAGTTTGCCCGCAAGAAACGCAATGCGAAAAGCACTGTATCCGCGGCATTAAAGGCGAACCCGTAGGTATCGGCAGATTAGAAAGATTCGTTGCCGATTATCACAACGCTCACGCGAACGGCGCGGTTGAAAAACCCGTTTCTAACGACAAAAGCGTAGCCGTTATCGGCAGCGGTCCCGCAGGTCTTACGTGCGCGGGGGATCTTGCCAAAAAGGGTTACGACGTAACCGTTTTTGAAGCTTTGCATTTAGCCGGCGGCGTGCTTTCTTACGGAATCCCCGAATTCAGACTTCCCAAAACCATCGTCGCAAAAGAGATAGAATCGCTTAAAGCGCTTGGCGTTAAGGTTGAAACCGATATGGTTATCGGCAAGGTTTTATCTATAAACGAGCTTATAAACGAATACGGCTTTAAGGCGGTGTTCGTCGGTTCGGGCGCGGGGCTTCCTAAATTTATGAATATCCCGGGTGAAAACCTTAACGGTGTATATTCCGCTAACGAGTTTTTAACCCGTATCAACTTAATGAAGGCTTATAAAGAAGATTCTTCTACTCCTATAAAGAGGGGTAAAAAGGTTGTCGTAGTGGGCGGCGGCAACGTCGCTATGGACGCCGCGCGTTGCGCAAAACGCCTCGGCGCGGACGTTCATATCGTTTACAGAAGAACGCTTAACGAATTGCCCGCAAGAAAAGAAGAAGTAGAGCACGCTATGGAAGAAGGCATAATCTTTACGCTTTTAACCAATCCCGTCAAGATTAACGGTGATGAAAAACGTTGGGTTAATTCGGTTACTTGCTTAAAGATGCAACTTTCAGAACCGGACGCGTCGGGTAGAGCACGCCCCGTGGAAATTCCGGGTAGCGAATTCGATATAGAAGCGGACGTAGTTATTATGGCATTGGGAACTTCGCCCAATCCGTTGATAAAATCCACTACCGAAGGCTTAGAAGTTAACAACCACGGCGGTATAATAACCGACGAAAACGGTAAAACCTCCGTAACGGCGGTTTATGCCGGCGGCGACGCGGTTACGGGCGCGGCGACCGTTATTCTCGCTATGGGCGCAGGTAAAACGGCGGCAAAAGCCATAGACGAATTTCTTAGTAAATAATTTTAACGGAGATATTATGGAAGAGATTATCGATTATTCAGTTATCGACAATGCGATATCCGAATTCGGCGCAAAAGAAAGCTCGCTTATAGCGATACTTCAGCGCGCGCAAGAGGCGTATCGCTATTTACCTGCCGAAATATTCCCATATTTATCGGCAAAACTCGGCGTGAGCGAAGCTAAAATTTACGGCGTTGCCACCTTTTATGAAAATTTTTCGCTTGAAAAAAAGGGTAAATACGTCATCAAGGTTTGCGACGGCACTGCTTGCCACGTTCGTCACTCTATACCTATTTTAGAAGCTTTAAGAAAAGAGCTTGGTCTTTCGGAAGAAAAAAAGACGACGGACGACGGCAATTTTACCGTAGAAACGGTTTCTTGCTTAGGCGCTTGTTCTTCCGCACCGGCGGTTATGGTCAACGACGAAATTTATCCGTCTATGACGCCCGATAAGGCTATCGCGCTCGTTATATCTTTACAGGGGGAGAAAAATGCTTAAATCGAGAGAAGAACTCATCGCTTTGCGCGGTAAACTCGCCGCGGCTTACGAAGCGGAAAAAAAGCGGATTATCGTATGCGCCGGCGCAGGTTGCGTTTCTAAGGGCGCGCTTAAGGTTTTTAAGAAATTAGAGGAATTGATGCGTGAAAAAGGCGTGGATTTCTCGCTTGAATTGCAAAAAGAACCTCACGGCGACTCGGTTCGATTAAAACAAAGCGGTTGCCACGGCTTTTGCGAAGTCGGTCCGCTTGTCAGAATAGAACCGCAAGGTTGGTTATACGTTAAAGTTTCAGAAGATGATTGCGAAGAAATTATCGATCAAACGATTGTCGGCGGCAAATGCATAGACAGGCTTGCATTCACCGAGAACGGCGTTGTTTATCGCGAGCAAAAAGAAGTGCCCTTTTATAAATCGCAAACCCGTATCGTATTGGATAACTGCGATAAGATAGACGCTTCTTCTATTGAAGAATATATCGCTCGCGGCGGATACACCGCGCTTGAAAAAGTTGTGTTCGAAATGACTTCCGAGCAAGTCGTAAACGAAATCGTCGAATCCGGTTTACGCGGCAGAGGCGGCGGCGGATTCCCCGCGGGTAAAAAGTGGAGTCAGGTTGCGGCGCAAAAATGCGAAGAAAAATACGTTGTTTGTAACGGTGACGAAGGCGATCCCGGCGCGTTTATGGAT
>CAZXOQ010000128.1:0-3369 GCA_964642415.1 uncultured Christensenella sp.
TCCACCATGACCAGAGCATCAAATTCGTCTGCCAGATCGCAGATGCCCTGCAGGTTTGCAATATAGCCATCCATGGAGAACACACCATCGGTGGCAATGAGGATCTTCTTGCAGCCGCAGTTGCGGGCATCTACCAGACACTCTCTCAGAGCCTCCATGTTGTTGTTCTTATAGCGATAGCGTTTGGCCTTGCACAGTCGAACGCCGTCGATGATGGAGGCGTGGTTCAGTTCGTCGGAAATGACGGCATCCTCAGCACCCAGCAGGGTCTCGAATAGACCGCCGTTGGCATCAAAGCAGGAGGAATACAAAATGGCATCGTCCATGCCCACGAACTTAGAGATTTTGGCTTCCAGATCTTTGTGGATAGCTTGCGTGCCGCAGATAAAGCGGACGGAGGACAGGCCAAAGCCCCATTTGTCGTAGCTTTCTTTGGCGGCCTCGATCAGTTCCGGATGGGTGGAAAGACCCAGATAGTTATTGGCGCAGAAATTGACCACACCGGGCTTTGCGGTGGTGTCGATGCGGGAATACTGAGGGGTGGTGATGATGCGCTCTTCTCTCCAAGTGCCAGCTTCCCGGATGGCATCCAGCTCGGCGTTAATTGCATTTAATGCAGATTTCATTTAGTTTTCCTCCTTTTTGGTGGTCCAGTCCAGCACCACTTTGCCGGACATACCGCTCATCATGGCATCGAAGCCCTTCTGGAAATCGGTGTAGTGGAAGCGGTGGGTGATGACGGGGGTCATGTCCAGACCACCCTGTACCATATAGCTCATCTGGTGCCAGTTGTCCATCTTGCGGCCGTAAATGCCCTGCAAGGTCAGACCTTTACCGATGATGTAGTTCATGTCCACATTGATGGGCTTATTGCCCAGACCCAGCAGGCTCACCTTGCCGCCGGTGCGCATGACGGAAAGCAGCTGATTGAAGGCGTGACCATTGCCGCTCATTTCCAGACCTACATCGAAGCCTTCCACGATGCTCAGCTGTTTCATCACATCTTCCAGATTTTCACGGCCTGTATTGACGGCGGCATCCACGCCCATTTTACGAGCCAGATCCAGACGATAATCATTCAAATCGGTGATGACCACCCGGCGAGCACCGGCGTATTTACAAATTCCGGCTGCCATAATGCCGATGGGGCCTGCGCCGGTGATCAGTACATCTTCGCCCACCAGATTCCACATGAGAGCGGTGTGGGTGGCGTTGCCGAAGGCATCAAAGAAGGAAACCACGTCCTCGTCCAGACATTCGTCAATGGCGATGACATTGGAAGCGGGGATCACCAAATATTCTGCAAAAGCACCGTCCCGGTCAACGCCTACACCGACGGTGTCCTTGCACCACTGGATGTTGCCGTTGTGGCAGTTGCGGCAGTGACCGCAGGTAATGTGGCCTTCGCCGCTGACACGCTGACCCATATGGAAGCCGGTAACACCTTCGCCCAATGCAGCGATCTCGCCCACATATTCGTGACCAATGATCATGGGGGGCTTAATGTGCTGCTGAGCAAAAGGATCCCAGTTATAGATGTGGACATCCGTACCACAAATGGCAGTTTTGTGCACTTTGATCAGCACTTCGCCGGGTCCTGCCACGGGGACGGGCATTTTCATCAGGGTCAGGCCGACACCGGCCTCGGTTTTTACAAGAGCATCCATCATTTTTTGCGACATGGTATAAACTCCTTTTTATTATCATTCCACCCACTATTATAACGCCAAAAATGCTGGGGCGCAACAAGTTTTTCCTGTGCTAAATGCACAAAAAGGGCACCTGCTTTTTGGCAGGTGCCCTAATTTGAAAACTTAGATTTCAATTTCCAGTTTGGCGATGACGGCAGCGCAACGGGGGCACAGACCCTCGGCGTTGGCCTGCAGAGAATGCATCCAGCAGCGGGGGCACTTTTCACCCTTGGCTTCGGATACACCAATGGTCAGTGCAGGGAAGTTTTCACCATTGCCAACCTCAGCACCCTCTTCAGGTGCAGCCCAGTCTACGGCGGAGACAATGCAGATTTCAGCCAGATTCAGGCCTTCGCAGGCAGTTTTCAGGCTTTCGTCGTTGGTTTCCAGAGTCACATGTGCTTCCAGTGCTTTACCGATTCGCTTGTCTGCACGAGCCTTTTCCAGCACGCCGTTCACATCCTGACGCAGGCCGACGATGGTGGCCCACTTTTCCATGGCAGCATCATCCAGAGCGTAAGCGGCGAAGGAGTCGGGCATCTGGTTGAGCAGGATGTTCCGCTGGTCGTCGGAAGCCAGGTGGGGCATGGACTGCCAGATTTCATCACAGGTGAAGGCCAGAATGGGAGCAAACACTTTTGCCATGGCATCGACGATCAGATACAGAGCTGTCTGAGCGGAGCGACGGCGCAGGCCGGTGGCTTCCTCACAGTACAGACGATCCTTGATGATATCCAGATAGAAGCTGGACAGTTCTACCACGCAGAAGTCGTTGATCAGGTGGGTGACGATGTGGAACTCATAGCTGTTGTAGGCCTTTTTGCAGGCTTTCACCAATGCATCCAGCTTGGTCAGTGCCCACTTATCCAGCTCTTCCAGATTTTCCGCTGCCACCATATCGGTGTTGGGGTTAAAGTCTGCTAGGTTACCCAGACAGTAACGAGCGGTATTACGGAACTTCAGATAGTTCTGAGCGATCTGCTTGAAGATCTCCTTGGAGCAGCGCACATCGGCATGATAGTCAGAGGATGCTGCCCACAGACGGATGATGTCTGCGCCGAAGTCCTTAATGAGGTCGGCGGGATCAACACCGTTGCCTAGACTCTTGTGCATGGCACGACCTTGACCGTCCACAACCCAGCCGTGGGTCAGGACCTGCTTGAAGGGAGCGCCCTTGTCCAGTGCGCCTACGGAAGTCAAAAGGCTGGACTGGAACCAACCACGGTACTGGTCGGCACCTTCCAGGTAAACATCAGCAGGCCACAGTTCGGGGGTACGGTGCATTAAAGATGCATAGTGGGTAGAACCGGAGTCGAACCAGCAGTCCAGGGTGTCCTTCTCCTTATCAAAGGACTTGCCGCCACAATGGGGGCAGGTGAAACCTTCGGGGACAAGCTCCATAGCTTCCTTTTCAAACCAGATGTTAGAGCCATGCTCATCGAACAGGGCAGAGATCTTGGCGATGGAGTCGGGGGTGGAGACAGGCTTGCCGCAGTCCTTGCAGTAGAACACGGGGATAGGCAGACCCCAACGGCGCTGACGGGAGATACACCAGTCGGCACGCTCACGGATCATGCTGGTCATCCGGTCTTCGCCCCAGGCAGGATACCACTGGACATTTTCAATGGCTGCTACTGCCTGATCCTTGAAAGATTCCACAGAGCAGAACCACTGGGGG
>CAZXOQ010000129.1:0-3322 GCA_964642415.1 uncultured Christensenella sp.
CGATTATTCGGTTTTATTCGTTCAGGGCGGCGCTTCACAGCAATTCGCCGCAGTACCGCTTAACCTTTTGCAAAAAGGCAAAGCAGATTATATAGTAACCGGCAACTTTGCAAATAAGGCTTATGAAGAAGGCTTAAAATACGGAGATATGGCGATAGCCGCTTCTTCAAAAGACGCGAACTACACATTTATCCCCGATATGAAAACGGTTAAATTCCGCGACGGGATAGATTACGTTCACACCACGTACAACAACACCATTTTCGGAACGAGATATACAGAGCTTCCCGTTACCGACGCAACGCTCGTTACCGACGCAAGTTCTTGCATACTGTCGGAAGAAATAGACGTTAAAAAATTCGGCTTGGTTTACGCCGGCGCACAAAAAAACATCGCCCCCGCGGGGCTTACGATAGTAATCGTAAAAAAAGAGCTTATAGGCAAAGCTTTGCCCGTATGCCCCACTATGCTAAATTATGCCGTGCAAGATAAAAACGACAGTTTGTATAATACGCCACCGTGCTTTCCGATTTATATGGCAATGCTGGTGTTCAGATGGCTTAAAAAATTAGGCGGTGTTTCGGCAATACAAAAAATCAACGAAGAAAAAGCCGCTTTGCTTTACGATTTTATAGACAATTCTTCTATCTTCAAAAACAACGTAAATAAAAAAGACCGTTCTTTAATGAACGTCACTTTCGTTTGTCCGACGGAAGAACTTAACGCCAAATTCGTAAAAGAAGCGGCGGAAAACGGATTAGTATCCGTTAAAGGTCACAGACTTGTCGGCGGAATGAGAGCTTCTATATACAACGCAATGCCGATAGAAGGCGTTAAAGCCCTTATAGATTTTATGAAAAAATTTGAAAGGGAGAACGCTTAATATGAAAAATATTCTTACGCTAAATACTATAAGCCCCGTAATAAACGACGTTTTCGATACGTCGTATAACATAGCTAGCGACGTGCAAAACCCCGTAGGCATAATGTTGCGTTCATTTAAAATGCAAGGTTATCCGCTATCTAAAGAAACCATTGCCGTTGCGAGAGCCGGCGCGGGCGTAAACAATATTCCCGTAGCGGAATACGCCGAAAAAGGCGTAGTGGTTTTCAACACCCCCGGTGCGAACGCAAACGCCGTTAAAGAACTCGTTATAGCAGCGCTTTTACTCGGTTCGAGAAAGATAAGTGATTCTATAAAATGGGTTGACACGCTTAAAGGCAAGGGCGAAGAAGTTGCTAAACTTGTAGAAAAAGGCAAATCGCAATTCGTAGGGAAAGAACTTCAAGGCAAAACTCTCGGCATAATCGGTTTAGGAGCAATCGGTGCGCAAGTTGCAAACGCGGCGCTGGGATTGGGTTTAAGCGTTTTCGGTTACGATCCCTTTTTATCCGTTAACGCGGCGCTAAAACTTTCGCGGCACGTTAACGTCGTAAAAGAATTGGACGACGTTATAAATAATTGCGATTACATCACCATTCATATCCCCTATATCGCCGATCAAAACAAAGGCTTTATCAATGCCGGCGTTATAAGAAAGATGAAAGACGGCGCAGTTATCATCAATTGCGCAAGGGGCGAACTCGTAAACAACGAGGATATAATCAAAGCGACCGAAAACGGTAAAATTTCGAGATATTTCACAGACTTCCCTGCGGACGAGCTTATCGGCGTAAAAAACGTGGTTTGCACTCCGCATATCGGCGCAAGCACTCCCGAAGCGGAAGACAACTGCGCTATTATGGCGGCAAAAGAACTTATCGATTATATAGAAAACGGCAATATAACAAATTCCGTAAACTATCCGTCTTGCTCTATGCCTAGAACAACCGCTTGCAGACTTTTGGTTTTGCATAAAAACATAGCCAATATCCTTGCAAAAATAACGGGAACGGTCGGAAGCGAAAGCATAAACATAGCAAATCTTTCTAACCAATCGAAAGGCAACTACGCGGTGACGATGATAGACGCGGATTCGCCCGTTCCGCAAAAGGCGGTTGAACAAATAGATAAAATCGAGGGCGTTATAAAAGTCAGAGTAATTAAATAACCAAAAAACTTATAAAACGCAAAATAATATAAACACGTAATGATTACGGCTCGGCGGATATTCCGCCGAGCCGTATGTTTTAATCACAAATTATTATAGTTTATCTTTTTATCCTTAAAATAAAACTCTTTATCTTTATCGCCTATTTCGCGCAAAACCTTGCACGGATTGCCTACCGCAACAACGGAAGAAGGAATATCTCTATTAACCACGCTCCCCGCGCCGATAACGACGTTATCGCCAACCGTAACTCCGGGTAAAATTACCGCGCCCGCACCTATCCAACAATTTTTGCCTATTTTAATCGGCATATTGTATTGGTATCCTTTCTCTCTAAGTTCGGAAAGAATCGGATGCCCCGCCGTTGCCAACGTTACGTTAGGACCTATCATCGTGTTATCGCCTACGTAAATATGCGTATCGTCTACACAAGTAAGATTGAAATTTGCATAAACGTTATTGCCGAAGTGTACGTGTCTTCCGCCGAAATTAGAGTGAAAAGGCGGTTCTATATAACAGTTTTTACCTATCTCGGCAAACATCTCTTTTAATAGCGATTGCCGTTTTTCGCTTTCGGACGGTCTTGTCGCGTTAAAATCGTAAAGTCTTTCTAAACACGCGGTTTGTTCTTTCACTATATCCGCATCATTCGGAAGATATAACTCACCCGTATGCATTCTGTCTTTCATTTTACTCATAAAACCCTCTCTAATTCATTGAAATATCTTTAAGCCGCATATACTTGCTTATCGCCGTTTCTCTGATTATATCTAAGTTTTCGCCGCGTTCAAACGTTTCGTCGCTAATTTTTTTAGCCAAAAATATCGCCGACGAATCGTAGTTAAGCGAACCGAGTTCGCTCATAAACTTGCCGCTTTGCCTATCACCCATAAAATCGCCCGAGCCGCGCAATTTATAATCGTATTCCGAAATTTTAAAACCATCCGAATTGTCCTTCACTATTTTAAGCCTTTCAACGGCTTCGGGGTTTTGCGCGGAAGAAAGCAAAAAACAATAACTTTTAATATCCGACCGTCCCACTCTTCCGCGAAGTTGGTGTATTTGAGATAGCCCGAAGCGTTCCGCATTATAAATAACCATAACGGAAGCTGAAGGCACGTCTACCCCTACTTCTATAACCGTAGTCGAAACCAAAACGAAAAACTTTTTATCCTTAAAATCCTGCATTACGGCGTTTTTCTCTTTATCCTTCATCTTGCCGTGAAGCAATCCGACCGTTACGGGCGCGAGTTTTTCTTTAATTTCTTCAT
>CAZXOQ010000130.1:0-3238 GCA_964642415.1 uncultured Christensenella sp.
GAAAAATATTATATTAAATTATATTGATTTTGTCAAACAAAAATGATAAAATAAATAAAAACGGAAACGGCGGTTGGACAATGATAAAAATTACGGAAAAATGGGACGAAATTTTAGCCGACGAATTCAACTCTGCTTCTTATAAAAAATTAAGAGAGTTTCTTAAAGAAGAATATTTTACGCACGTCGTTTATCCTTCGATGTACGATATTTTCAATTCTATGAAGAATACGGATTTCGACGACGTAAAGGTCGTGCTGATAGGTCAAGACCCCTATCACGAAAAAGGTCAGGCCATGGGATTGTCTTTTTCCGTGCCGAAAGGAATAGACAGACCGCCCTCTTTAGTTAATATTTTTAAGGAAATTGAAAGCGAAACGGGTGACAAAATGCCTATGCATGGTGATCTTACGGGTTGGGCAAAACAAGGCGTGCTATTGCTTAATACCGTTCTTACGGTGAGAGAACATGCCGCCAATTCTCATCGCGGCAAGGGGTGGGAGGATTTTACCGACGGCATTATAAAAAAACTTTCCGATTATAAAGAAGGCTTGGTTTTTCTTTTATGGGGCGGCAACGCGAGGGCTAAAAAACCGCTTATAAACGCAAGCAAACATTTGATTTTAGAGTGCGCTCATCCTAGTCCGTTGTCGGCGTATAACGGGTTTTTCGGATGCGGTCATTTTATAAAAACAAACGAATATCTTATTAAACAGGGCAAAATGCCCGTGGTATGGAGCGAATTATGAAATACATTGTTATTTTAGGCGACGGAATGGCAGATTATAAGCAAGCCGCGCTCGGCGGAAAAACTCCGCTTATGGTTGCAAATAAACCTTATATAGACGGTTTGGCTAAAAAATCCGAAGTCGGATTATGCAAAACCGTTCCCGACGGAATGAAACCCGGCAGCGACGTGGCTAATCTTTCAGTTTTGGGCTACGATCCGCTGAAGTGCTATACGGGGCGTTCTCCGTTAGAAGCCGCAAGCATAGGTATCGAATTGAAAAATACCGACGTCACCGCAAGAGCTAATATCGTTACGCTATCCGACGAAGAAAATTTCGAGGATAAAACGATGATAGATTATAGTGCGGGGGAAATAAGCACGGAAGAAGCCAAAATCCTTATCGAATATCTTGCAAAAGAGCTTAACGACGATAAACGCAAGCTTTACGCCGGCATAAGCTATCGTCATTGCTTGGTTACCGCAGACGGGGTTGTCGCGGGCGATCTTACCCCTCCGCACGATATAACGGGCAAACCGATAAAAAATTATCTGCCGCAAAGCGAAGTGGGTAAAATTTATCTCGATATAATGAAAAAATCCGAAAAGCTTCTTAAAAATCACCCCGTAAACCTTGCTAGAATCCGCGAGGGTAAACGCCCTGCAACTTCTTTATGGTTTTGGGGCGAAGGGACTAAACCTGCTTTGCAAAGCTTTAAAGATCGCTATAATATTACGGGCGCGATGATTTCCGCGGTAGATTTGCTTAAGGGGATAGCAAAGCTTACGGGCATGAACGTTATAGAGGTAGAAGGTGCTACTGGCAATTACGACACTAACTTTACAGGTAAAGCCGAAGCGTGTTTAAACGCGCTTAAAAACGGTTGCGACTTTGTTTACGTGCATATGGAAGCGCCCGACGAATGCGGTCACCACGGCGACGCCGCTCATAAGATTTATTCTATAGAACAAATAGACGAAAAGGTCGTTAAACCTATCGTAGAGGAACTCAGCGCGTCTAAAGAAGATTTTTCTGTTCTAATAATGCCCGATCACCCGACGCCGCTATGCTTAATGACTCACGTAAAAGATCCCGTTCCGTACATAATTTATCGCAGCGATAAAAAAGTTTGTTCTAACGTTGGCGGTTATAACGAAGACGAAGCCTTAAACACGGGTGTTTACGTTGAAAGCGGCGTAGAATTGATGAAGAAATTTTTAGCCGATAAATAGAATTTTACTGTCATTGCGTTTTGCTGTTTTGCAATTAAAAAACAGATTACCGTTTTATCGCAAACTATGGCAATCTAGTGCTTAACATTAACGCCCACCGCTGACAAGCGGCGGGCGTTAAAATTTTTAGATAAAAATCGCTTTATGATTGCTTTTATAGGTTACGGTAAGACGGGATTTTTATATATTGACGGTTTTATTTTTAAGGTAAGATAATTGCCGATTTTTAACATATTGCGTTTTTATAGGCGCTCTTGTTTTTAAAAATTTTCCTCTTCTAACATTGCGCAAAGACAATGATAAACGGGCAAATGCAATTCTTGCACGCGATAGGTTTCCGTTTCGGGTACTGCTATGGTAACGTCGGATATGACCGATAACTCGCTTTTATTTTTTCCCGTTAGCGACAGTACGCTAATGCCTTTTGCTTTAGCGGTTATTGCCGCCAGCACGCAATTTTCCGCATTGCCCGAAGTAGATATGCAAATCAAAACGTCGCCGCTGTTGCCTAAACCGTATAATTGTTGGGAAAAGTTGACTGTGGCGTTTTTGTCGTTGGCAAACGCCGTATTAAGGGAAATATGCGAAGTTAACGATATTGCTTTCAGCGTTCCCTCAAGCGTGTTTTGCAACGTTTTTCCGCGTTCCCCGAACGCGCTTAGTTTTTTATACGTTTCGGCGTCTATGGGGCGCTTTTTTTTAAAAGATTTCATAAGTTCGCCTACGATATGTTCGCTGTCCGCCGCACTGCCGCCGTTGCCGCAAACCAAAATTTTTTTACCTTGCAAAATGGCGTTTTGTAATAGCTCGAACGCGCTTTTTACGTTTTGTTTGACGTATTTTAATATAGGATAATGCGTGCATAAGTCTTCTAAAATATATTCGGTATTTTGTTTCATAATCCACCACGTGTTTTGGTTTTTGTTTGGAAATTAAAGACGGCAACAAAAAGCGCCGCGATATCAACGCTAATATAATATGCCGTAAATTTTTATCTTGTTATGCAGATAAACTTTTTTATATGATAGCATTTATGTAAGCGAAAAGCAAGCGATTTAAAAAAATAACAATATCGCGTTTTGTTTTAAAAATCACCGCAAACTATTGCAAAAATGTTTAAATAGTGCTAGAATAAAATTGCGACCCCAACTTAATGATTCACCAAAGTATACTTCGAGCATAAGTGTACTGCGTTTTGCGTTACATAAAAATCTTTGGTGAAGATAATTTTTTGTTGGTGTCGCAGCCTGCAAAACGGAAGACCTATGCTAGTGTCGT
>CAZXOQ010000131.1:0-3171 GCA_964642415.1 uncultured Christensenella sp.
GTTGATATAAAGACAAATATCTTTATCGGGATCTCTGCTTTCAAGCAAAATAAGTTGCGCCACAACCGCGTCGGCAACGGCGTCGTCAATCTCACCCGTTAAAAAAATTATTCTGTCTTCTAACAGTCTTGAATATATGTCGTAGCTTCTTTCACCCTTTCCGATATTTTCAATAACGTAAGGTATCACCGTGTTTTTAACCATTATAGCCTCTTTAATATTATGTGATATTATTCTATAATATTATCTTTCTTTAACGTTTCAAAAAGTTTTTTGATAATTATTTCGTTCTTAATGTAGTCAAGCTGTCTTGCGCCGGTGCTCTTTTTAAGATCGGGAACTTTTTTGCCCTGCGCTTTAGCCATTTCTTCTATTCTTGCGTCAACTTCGGCGTCGGTCGCGTCAATCTTCTCTGTTTCGATTATCTTTTCGATAACGAGCTGAGATTTAACGATGCTTTCAGCCTGTTCGCGGTAATTCTTTCTGTAATCTTCCATCGTTTGTCCGACGTATTTAAGATAATCCGCGAGCTTCAATCCCTGATAAGAAAGTCTGTATTCCATTTCTTGAACCATGCGATCTATTTGAGATTCTATCATAGCGTCGGGGATTTCAACCGTTGCGTTTTCGGTAATCTTTTTAACGATAACGTCTTCTATCTCGCGCTCGGCTCTGTCCGCATTTTGCTTTTCAAGACGTTCTTTTGTTTCTTTTTTATAAGCTTCAACCGACTCTGCGCCGGCAGCGTCTTTTATAAACTCGTCGTTAACTTCGGGAAGCTCTTTCTTTTTTATCTCGTGAAGCTTAATAGCAAACACGGCGTTTTTACCCTTAAGGTCTTCGGCGTGATATTCGTCGGGGAATTTAACGTTTATATCCCTATCGTCACCGATGTTCATACCGATAATTTGATCTTCGAAGCCCGGAATAAACGAACCGCTACCGATAACAAGCGTTTGTTTTTCGGCTGTGCCGCCGTCAAACTTAACGCCGTCAACCGAACCCGAATAGTCGATTATTACCGTATCTCCGTTTTCAACGGCTCTATCGGTTACGTCAACCAATCTCGAACGGCTTTCTTGCAAACGTTTGATATCGTTTTCTACGTCTTCGTCTTTAACATTATACTCAATCTTATCGAACTTTATACCTTTATATTCACCGAGAGTAACTTCCGGCTTAACGGGAACAATCGCTATCAAAGAAAGGTGTTTATCGTCAATCTTTTTTACGTCTATTTCAGGTGCCGCGACAGCGAAAATCGACGTTTCTTTTTCAAGGATTTCAGAATAATATTTGGGGAAAGCCTGATTTATGGCTTCTTCATAGAAAACGCCCTTACCGTAGGTGCTTTCTAAAAGATGTTTGGGGACTTTGCCTCTTCTGAATCCGGGCATAGAATATCTGCCCTTGGTTTTTTCGTAAGCGGCGTCAATCGCTTCGTTCCATTCTTTTTCGCTGAGGTCTATATTGATTTTGACCGTGCTTTTTTCAGCTTTTGCAAAAGTATATTTCATAAATATCTCCTATACAATTATAAAAATAATGCTTCCGTATTTAAAATTCTCTTAATATTGTACCACAACGCGCAAAAAAACGCAAGACTTTAAGCCAGAAAAAACGGCTTATTTTATTCTTGGTTAAAAAAATCGACTTTATTTGCATTGTTATTTATCAAAAACGGTAAATTTTAAGTTAAATCCGATAAATATCACTATGTTTATGCAAGCAATTCCGTATGCGCGTGCGGAATTACCGTTAAAGCCTTAAAATCGGTATACGTGCAAAATCCGAGTTTGCTTTTAGGCGGTTTTTTTACAAATTTCTTTTTTGTAAAAACAACTTCGGTTTTTCCGCCCTCTCTGCCTTTGCTGTAATATGCGCAAATCTCAGCGGCAATGCACAGCGCCGAATCAGACGGTTCTTTCCCTAGCGTTTCGATAATAACGTGCGAAGAATGATAATCTTTGGCGTGCAACCACACGTCCGTTCCCTTAGCGGAAAAAGTCAGCGCGTCGTTTTCTACGTTGTTGCGTCCGACTTTAATCACAAACCCGTCGGCAATATATTTTCTATAGGCGATATTTTCGGATTTTTTTCGTTTTAACGGCGTTTTATTTTCAGAAATATAACCGGCGGCAGTCAGTTCTTCTTTAACCAACAAAACGTCGGACAAATTTTCCGCAAGAGAAAGCTCGTCACTCACCGCTTCTATATAATTTAATTCCTCTTCGGCAATTTGCCTTTGAGGCTCTTGCGCGGCAAGCGTTCTTTTGGCTTTGTTGTATTTTTTATAAAACCTTTCGGCGTTTTTAGAAGGCGAAAGCGTCGGATCGAGCGTTATCGAAATTTGCGTACCGTCGTAATAATTATCTAATACACAGCGTTCGTCGCCCTGCTTGATTTTATAAATGTTGGCAAGAATAAGCTCGCCTTTAAGCCTGTCTTTTTCGCAATCGTTAGCGTCGGATAATCTTGCGTTTATCAGCGCAAGCCTTTTTTTAAGTTTTTTTCTTGCGGATAATAAGACCGCCGAAACTCGCTCTCTTTGCTCTTTCAGTTTTTTTGCCGTCTGTTTTTCTTTAAAATAAATATTTTCCGCTTCGGCTAAAGAGGGAAAAAACACGTATTCTCCGCCGAGAGTAGAATAAGGAAAAGCGCATACGTCTTTTGCCGTTCCGTTTTCTCGTATAATGCACGGCTGCTTTTTTTTGCCGTAAACAAAGCTATTTATAAAATCGAAAAGCGTTTCGGCTTTTATATTACCGTACTTTTCAGTATATTCTTTTTCTATTTCTTTCGCGGTATCAACCGCAATCCCCTGAACGTATTTACAAACAATATCCGAAACACAGCCTTCCGCCTTACCGAAACATTCTGTAAGCACCGAATCCGACGGAGCTTTTTTATCGCCGGACGGCGGCAAAGAATAAGATCTGCCCACAATAAGCGGTCTTACGCCGTTGTCAAAAAAATTTATACCGCGGTTTCCGCCGAGAACTTTGCCCTCTTCGGTAAGAATTATATTACTGTATCTACCCATCAGCTCCGCATATAAAGTTTTTTTACCCGTATCGAAAAACTCCGACGAAGCCGTTAAGTCTATTTTAACTATCCTGTCAAAATCTAAAAGGCTGACGCTGTTTATCGTAGCGGATAAAAGATGTTTTC
>CAZXOQ010000132.1:0-3157 GCA_964642415.1 uncultured Christensenella sp.
TTTTTGGCGATTTTTATTCCCTTTTATACATCAATTATTATACATACTTTTTTTTGATGTTTTAATTTCTTATTTTTCGAGATAAATATTCTTATAAAGTTTTATTTTCCGTGTCGTTATTCCGTTTCGACCGCCATTATAATCGCGTCGAAATGCGGCGAGATAATTCCGCGAAATATATACACCATCATATGAGTTTTGGCGTGCTAGGCGGGTTTTACGTAATAGGTTATTTGTAGCGAGTCCATTACAAATAACTGCGATCCGACACTCTTTGTATAGCGTATAGTTATCGTCGTGTTTGCGGTGGGTATTACGTATATCGTTCTGCCGTCGTCCGTTTGCGGGTTTAGTTCGTTATCCCCGACGAAAATTTTAACAACCCCCTCTTTTAATCTTTCCTTGTCGGTTATTATTAAAAGCCCTTTACTTTGACACGCGTACGCTATCTCGTACACACTGCCGCCTTTTTCGTCGAACTCGGTTAGAGTTTCGTATTTTACCTTGTCTATATATCTTTGCAAAAATACGCGCTCGTACTCGCTCGGTTCGTCGGCTAACGCTTTTTGCGCGACTTCATACACCGATCTGCTATGCTTGCTCTCGTCGTAAGCCGCATACTCGTATTTAGTGCTTTCACCGTCCTCGTACCTTAAAAACGCTCTTACGGAAAACTTTCTGTCCGTATTTTGCAAAAGTATATCGGTTATCGCGCAACTGTAACCGTAGTATTCGTCGGCATTCCCGTCGTTATTCCACTTGTCCGCGATTATCGTCAACGGCTCTTTACCCTCCTCCGTAATATCCTCGTAGGTAAAATCGGTTGTAATGTAGTCCGTGGGAACAATCATAACTCCCGCCGCGACGTTGGTTTTGCCGTACCTTGCCACCATTGCGTCATAATACGCCTTTTTAACTTGCGCTTTGAATCTTAATCCGCCGCTCGTTTCGTCTATCCTTATTTCCGCGCCGCTCTCGGTTTTTATATTCGATAGTATTACTTCCGCGTCGTCTATTCTGACCGATTTTTGTTCGGCATTTTCCGTTATCTCTATTATAAAGGTTACGTCGCTTTGCGCCGTGTTATTCAATTCAAGCGCATACCTTTTCCACCCGACGTTATTCACGGAATAAGATACGGTTGCAATCGTACTCTCTCCCGCCTTTGCGCTTAATTTAAAAGTAATTGCGCCTTCCGTTTTTAAGTTGATAGAAAACTCGTAATTTCCGACTAGTAAATTCGTTATCTTTTGACTTGCATATTGGCCTTGTTTATTGATTATTAAGTTGTAACTTCCGCCTTCGCCTTCTACGTCGACGAAATCTGACACATCCCATTCATTAGGAAAATAAGACTCAAAAAGTGTAGTTATAGAATTAAAATTACCGTTTAACAGTAGATTATCGCTTTTCTCGCTTGCGATTGCGGGAGGGACGTGGCTAACACCACCGTAAAATAAAAAAATCGCCGCTACGGCAACAGTATACGCTAATCGAATAAAACAGTTTTTCATAACTCCGCCCCAAACTTATCTTTTTCCGTATTATCCTTTTCGTTTATCACCGCAAAAGAATCAAAATCATTGCTGCAAACGACAACATCGCACACCTCGAACCTCATCGCCGTCGGCATTTCGTACCGCTTCTTCATTCGCCTATCCTTCCTATAATATTTATACATTTATTTTATCGTAATTTCCGTTTATTGTCAATCTTTTTACATAAGTTTCAGTATTGCGGCAATTTTCCCATACTTTAATAAAAACTAATGTTAAAAAGGTTATAATATAACGAAAAAAGTTGCCATTACATTTGCACGCAGTTCTGATATTACTACGTTTCGCCTTAAAAGATGCTGCGTTTACGGCAAAAAGACGAAAATTTTAATACGCGATAACGATCGAAACGAAACGATATAATATTTTAGGTTATACTCCACTTAAAATCACCACCCAACCGTATTTCATACGATGTTGTGTAAAACAAAGACTTTAATGGCAAAAAAAGTTTTGCAGTATTTATGAAGTAAGGCAAAATAGTATTACTCAAAAAATCATTCTTAAGCCGTAAAAACAAAATAACAACAAACTATTGACAATATTGGTGCAATACAATTTGGAGCTTATAATTAATTTAGCGCAAAAAGTGGATTATGCGCTATTTTTAATAAATTAAGTAGGCGCTTATTTATTTTAAATAGATTAAAAAGAATATTTATCGCGCTATTATATTTAATTATTATATTATAATCATAGTATCAAATTGTATTTATATTATGCGCGTAATGTTTTAACGATTAAATATAGTTAAATGCGTAAACAAAAAAATAAAACGCATCTATAAAAACACCAGTTAACGATTAAACATCCAATTAATTACGAATTCTTGTCGCTAAACATATCAAAATACTAACGAACTAATAATTCTGAACGTTTTTGATAAAATAAGACATATTATTGCCTCAATTTTATAAAGCATAATCAATGAAGCCACACTTAACCATTAGAATAGGCAATTAAAAATAAGAACGTTACGATTATTTATATACGAACTTATACTTTTTTATTATTTACAACCTAAAAACCGCATTACGTACACTTTATTTTTGCAAAAATCATCTCTTTTTTAACAATATTAAGACAAAAACTTAACAGACACAAATTAACCAAAGAGACTTATTATATCGCAACGCAACAATATTTTATAAATTTTCAAAACAAAATTAAACAAAGCGCAATAAATAATATAATTTAAAACACAAAAAAACACACTTGTTTCACTTTAAATAAACAGTAAACACATTTTCCAACCACCACAACACTTTTATCATGTCAACAACCCCAAAACGATAAACTTGTTAAAAACCAATCTTCTTATTAACATTTTTATCAACATTTCAACAAAACACCACCATACACCCGTTATAATCACCAATCTTGTTTCACGTGAAACTATATTGTAAAATGTTTCACGTGAAACACGGCAAAAAAGATGGTTAAAGAAATATTTAACGGTGGAAACCGATAATATTTGAGCAAAAAATGTATGCGCTTATAATTTTTAAGGCAAAAAACGATAAAATTAAGGAAAATTGGACGTGACATAGATGAAGGTTAAAATTAATAAATGCGATAATTAAAATGATTAATAATAAAAG
>CAZXOQ010000133.1:0-3118 GCA_964642415.1 uncultured Christensenella sp.
TAGAATGGTTTAAGTATTGGAAAGATTATTGCCATCAATTCTTGCTCGACCTCGGAATGAAAGCCGATAAACTCAGACTTCGCGATCACGACCAAGAAGAGCTTTGTTTCTATTCTAAAGCGACGACTGATTTTGAATACCTGTTCCCGTTCGGTTGGGGCGAATTGTGGGGAGTTGCGGATAGAACAGACTACGACTTAACTCAGCACGCAAACCACAGCGGAAAAGACCTTTCTTATTTCGATCAAGAAACCGGCGAACGCTATATCCCCTACGTTATAGAGCCGTCGCTCGGTGCGGACAGAGTTGCCTTGGCATTTTTATGCGACGCTTATCACGAAGAAGAGATTTCCGAAGGCGACGTTAGAACGGTTTTGAAACTTCATCCCTTCCTTGCTCCGTTTAAGGCTGCGGTATTACCTCTTTCTAAAAAGCTTTCCGAAAAGGCAAGTGCGATCTACGACGAACTATCTAAGCACTTTAACGTTGACTATGACGAAGCCGGTTCTATAGGTAAACGTTATCGCCGTCAAGACGAAATAGGCACGCCGCTTTGCATAACCTATGACTTCGAGTCTGAAAACGACGGTTGCGTTACCGTAAGAGATAGAGATACAATGGAGCAAATCCGTATTCCCGTAAGCGAACTTGTTAAACACATAGAAGACAAAATCAAATTTTAATAACGTGACTATCTAAAAAACTTAGCAACAGTAAAAATAAATAGTAAACAAGTTATAGATAAAAATATACGCAGTGAATAAGCATCAATTCACTGCGTATATTATATCATAAACACAAACGCTATTCAATAGCGAAAATATCCCGTTTTAATTAAAACACTCTCACAATTCCACCTTTTTACTTTTAGCGGCTATTGCATTCCCCTCTTATTTGAAAATATAAGAGAAAAAGTTAAAAGCCCTATATTTGCGCCGACGATTATGCCGATTATTAATCCGAAAAGCATAAAATTCCCCCTTCTAAAACAATTATACCCTTTTTAAGATATTTTATTCGGGAAGCGAAGAAAACGACCTTAGCGAACTTGCGCTGAATGTTATGCTTACGGAAAAATTGTTACCCGTGCGTAGAATTTCAAGGCGAGGGCTGCCCTTATAATCGAAATACTCTCTTAGCAAAAAGTTTAAATCTTTAATAAGCAACTCCGAAAACTCGTTTTTAACGCTTAATCTGTCGTGACGGATAAGCTCTTCCATTCGTTGTAACTGCGTTTGTTTTTTCATACGCTTTTTTTTATGCTCCTTCTTATACTGCCGAAAAATCCCGAATACTTACCGGTAACGTCGTATATTCTGCCCGTTTTCTTTCGCAAATTATTTGCGAGAAGCTTATATGCCTTAAAAGATTCGGCGCGCTTAGGCAAAGAATATCCGCTATACAAAAACACGTCGTCTTCTTCCGGTAAAACGCCTAGTAATGGCGTTTTCAGCAAATCGCGTATATCTTGCGGCATCATCATTTTACCGTCTAACATTAAATCACCCCTCGCCCTATTGACGATAAGCCCCGTGTAATCGGGTTTATAGCTTTTTAGCACAGCAAGAACCTTATCGGCATCTCTAAGGCTCGGAAGCGACGGCGTTGCCACAACGATAGCCTCGTCCGCGCCGGAAACCGCGCGATGAAAACCTACGTCTATCCCCGCAGGGCAATCGATCAATATATAATCGAAAATCTCGGAAACGCCTTCTATAATAAGGCGTATTTGCTGTCCCGAAACGGGAGAAGAAGGTAAAAGACCGCCGGACGGCAAAACAAACAGATTTTTTCTGTCGTTATCTTGCACTAACGCCTGCTTAACTCTGCAACGTCCGTCTAAAATATCCTTTATATCGTAAACGACTTTGTTTTCCACTCCCATAACCACGTCTAAATTATTCAATCCGAAATCCAGATCGATTAAAGCCACGCGTTCGCCGAAAGCTGCAAGAGCTTGACCTAAATTTGCAGTTACGGTGGTTTTGCCTACCCCGCCTTTGCCTGATGTTATAACGATTTTTCTCGCCATATTAACGTCCTCGAAGACATTTTAAAATAAAAAAACCCGCGATTTTTAGATTATTTTACATAATCCGCGCGAGTTTTGATATTTAATCTATTGCAAAAGGTTTTTTGCAAACCGATTTTATTGCTTATTTTGTAGAAAGCGCTATTTTTTTCAACAATTTAGGATTAGCAAGCGCAATACCGCCGCCGATAGCGTCTGCATACAATCCGTCTTCGGCAATATTGACTTTCATTCCGAAAGCTTGCTCGTAATACCGTTTAAGCCCGTATATTGCAGACGGAGCACCCGAAACGTATATGCCTGCGCGCTTTATTTCCGACGACGCCTCCGGCGGTAATTTTTTTAATACGTTAAGCGAAATCTCAGCCACTTTATCGTAATATTTTTTTATAGGCTCTAAAATATCCGCCGCCCTAACGGAAAACGCTCTCGGCGTTCCGTCTTTTAAATCTCTGCCGTTAACCGCGGTTGAAAGCTTATCGCCTTCTTCTAAACTGCCGACCTCTTTTTTAAGCCTTTCCGCCGTTTGCAAACCTATTTGCACGCCGTATGTTTCAGCTATGTAGTCGATAATATCGGTATTTATTTTATTTCCGCCGAAATTAACCGACACGCCGGCAATTATTCCGTCTAAAGACAAAGCCGCTATGCTTGTAGAACCGCCGCACATATCGATAACGAAACACGGATCGGAATCGTTTATCGGAATACGCTGACCAAGCGCGGAAAGCAAAGGACTTTCGGCAAAATACGTTTTGCTTATTCCGCTGTTTTTAGCAACCCCATTAAGTTTTTCTATCATATCGGCGGTTGTTCCGCACGGTACGGAAAACAATGCCGTAACACCGGAAAACCTGCCCACGCCTAACTTGCCCAAAAATCCCGAAAGAACCGCGGTTGCAACTTTTACGTTAACCACCTCGCTTTCAAACACGGGGAAAACCATTTTCGTGCCCGTACCCGTTTTGCCGACTAGTTTATAGGCTTCGGCGCCGATTGCTTTAACTTCGCCTTTAACCACGTCGTCAACCGCCGCCACAGTAGGTTCGCTTAACACAAGCCCGTTGCCCGTCATATATATATTGG
>CAZXOQ010000134.1:0-3062 GCA_964642415.1 uncultured Christensenella sp.
TTTATATATATAATAATATAAAGAGCCAAGCCTATAATTCCTAAAATTACATACATACTTGGATATCCGACATCAGAAAGATATATACCTCTCTGCTTTAGACGCTCTTCATAAATGCCATAATTCGAATCATAATGTGGAAGACCATTCCCAAAGATATCAGTTATTGTGTTTCTTGACCAATCATTAAACATATATTTGTAGTCAGTAATTCTGGGATCTTCACCTTGATACAAATCTCCGCTTATTTGTTCATTAGTGACGTTAAACATTGCTCCAATTAATCTATTATCAGAAAATTCTATTTTAGAAACTCCTACATATAGAGCGACAAAGAGTATTGCCAATATCATAACAAGCTTCTTTGCTTTCATGAACATAAATATTATAGTTACTACTCCTGCCCATAAAATCAATTGTCTTGTCAGTTGTAAAACAAGGAAGATGAAAAAGATTATAGTAAATATCTTATATTTGGGATTCCTATCTATAAAACATTTATTTAAATAATAGAAATATCCCAAAATCAGAGAAAGCCTTCCAGTAAAATTCACCCTTACCATTCCACGACTCAAATCATCACTAAGGAATCCTTCTTCGCTCCAACCAAATATGACTTCAGGAGCTCTGCTAAAAGCATAAAGCCATAGTATTATATAAAGCCAACCAAATATAATTATGATTTTCTCTAATGAATGCACATCTACCTTTATTTTGCAAAAGTAAAAGAAGATGATAAAAAACAATGATTGTGCAGTAGCTCTATATGATAATATCATTGACTGATTCCAAAAAAGAAAAGACATGATCATCGACAAAAGCCAAGAGAAAAGCAGATATCTAATTAATTGAAAGAAAATATCATTTTCCTTTAAAAATATTTGCTTGCGACAAACAAAAAATAACAATGGAATCAATAACATACATGGGAATTTTTGCATGTTATTACTTATCTCATAGTATCCATAAAACTGGAAGCCACATAATGCCATTATTATTAAGATAATAAATGTGGCCTTTGATATCTTTTTATGTGTAATGTTATTTGTCATTTTTACTCTTTGAATTAAGATAGATTTTTTATAGCAGTTGTGAAATCCTATTGTCAAAAATATTCTCCCTGCCGAGAGATGCCCTTATTTGATTAAAAACTTCCTTGTTCATGATTAATGTTTCCTACAGTTGTCGTATACATAGCAATACTTATAATGTTACGCATAACGATGATACCATCCACTACATTATACAAGACATAGCCTAATATACAATCATTTTCAGAACGATCCTCGTTGTTAGGAAGCCAATGGCCGTAGTAACTATCATTCTTATTTCGTTGATAATAGCGTTTATGATAATACATTTAGTAACGCCCATTACTATTATAGTAATTTTCAGCCTTATGATATGTTTCTAAGAATTTGTCGAAAGCGCTATCGAAAAGACCTTGTTTAAGAGGCTCCCAATTGTCTTTTTCAGCTTCAGCCTTCTTGAAAAAAATTGTATAGAAATTATCTGTCTGCCTCATGAAATCCATACGTTCTCTGACAAATATCCCCAATGGAAAAAATTCTCTTTTGATAATACCACAACCATAATAATTATACATCAGTGAGAAAAGATGTTCCCATGTACAATACAGGCATTGATAATCGTCTTTATCATATACGTATTCATTATAATATGACTCTAACTTTTTTGAAATCAATTCACTGTAAGGATAATACCATGAAGCATTCATATAATCGTTCAAAATATCTGAACCCAAATGGTCAGTTCCGGACAAATGTGCAAGTGAATATCCATATGTTTGACTAAGGGCATTACCTGCAGGAACCTTAATGTTCATCATTACCTTAAGTATTTGGTAATATCCAAATTTCACGCACGCCATACCAACAGCATGAAATAGAAAAGTTGAAGCGAAAAGATGAAGGTAATTTGTTCCATCACAAGCGAACTCTCCGCCCTTGAAAGGTTTCATGCATAGCCTTACCATTGCATCGACCAATAGTTGCTGTTGCTTCAGAGTCCCAAATCTGACAATTGGTATGGACGCAGATATTAATCTCTCAACTAATTTGAAATGGAATTCTGCATAATCCTTGAATACATCAGGTGTAATAGGAAAATCGTATTTGGCACGGGACATTATACCACTATAAGCCGTTTTAGCTTCCCCTTCTATCATATCTGTATAAGCTATTTCGCTATTAGGTGAGGAGAGCAGTCTTTTTATTTCGCTTACAAACCGTTCATTTGTCATTTGCTCGGCTAAGTCTGATTTGACAGGATGAAATGCACTTCTGTTAGGTGTAAAGATAGGTTTCTGTCCCAGAGCTGGTGCAGCGTTTAGGGGATTATTCCATAACTCTGCCGCCAAACCATACAGTCCTTTCTCATAATGGTTGTCATCCCTAAAGTCATAGCCAGTACGTGTCTCTATCAAGGAACTAAACGATGTGTCAAACTTCCCGTCTCTAAGCACAGGTATAAACTTACTTGAGCCCAACTGATGATATAGTTCCAAAGAGATAATTTGGTCTTCAAACTTAGCACCACCACCGTCACTCTTATCCAACTTTTCCTTAAACAACGGAGTTCCTATTAGTAAGACTCTGTCTGCCATGTCGATTCCTCTCTTCATGAAATGAATAAGGTCAAAGCCACCACGATTGTATTGATCAAGCAAAGTGTTGATAGAATACCTTGTTCTAAGGTCATCTGACAATTTTCTTACCCATTTCTTATGTTCATCATTATCCCATGAATAGCTTATGAACACTACCGGGTGTTCTTTATCAATGCCATCAAATTGCGAAGGTATAATAGAAAATTTCTCCATTGCTAAAAATCAATTATATAAAATTGGACAGCATGCCACGAGCCCGCAGTTGTCAGAACTAATAACGAATGATGGCTCTCTATGGTTGTGGCAGGTGCTATGAGGATACACTTGGCTATGCATCGGTATGACGGAGAGGGCAGATACTATTGACTCATGACATGTACAGCCTGTCGTATATGACTTGGGCTGTCTCTCGGTTGCAGAGGGTGCGGGTTGA
>CAZXOQ010000135.1:0-3026 GCA_964642415.1 uncultured Christensenella sp.
ATATAAACTAAATCGCGGCGCCACGGCAAGTTTGCCGCGGCGCCGCTATTTAGTTGTTTTTTCGTTAAGTTATAATAAAGCGTCTATTTCCGCTTTTAGTTGTTCGTACGTTAGCGATTTGTTTATTACGCTGCGGATAGTGCCTTGTTTATCGAGGATAACCGTCATCGGCCACGCCATTTTGCCGCCTAAACGTTCGTATATTTTAAATGACTGCGTATCTTGGGCGAATGAAATTACGTAATCCGAAAAGTTAGAGTTTATAAATTGTTGCTTGTCTACGTCGCTGTCGGCGGTTGAAGAATGTATTGCAATAACGGTTATTTTGTCGCCGTATTCTTGTTGAACTTCGTTAAAGTGTGGCAATTCTTTTACGCACGCGGCACACGTTGTATACCAAAAATTAAGAACGGTTACCTGCCCGATAGAGTTTTTGGGGGTGTAAACGCCGCCGTCGCATCCGGCGCTTTCGTATAACACCGCTTCGAAGTTAAAACATTTATTGCCTATGCCGTAGGTTTTTACAGCCTCGTTTTTATTAAATACGTTATAATAAAGCAATGCAAATACTAAAAGCAATAGGGCAAGCGCCGTAACTACGGCTTCAAACAATATTTTTTTATCGGGTTTAGTCATTGTTCGATTCTCCTTTGCTTGCGTTGTCGGGAGTTTTGTTAGCTTCGTTTGTCATTGAAATCAAATCGATTTTTTCCGTTTTTACGGAGGTTTCTTCTATTGCGTTTTCGCGTATGAAAAGTTTAGAGCCTTTCCAAGAAATTGCTTTAACGGGGCATACGCTTATGCACGCGCCGCAGTTGATACATTCGTGATCGCCGACGCGCTTTATATCCATTTTGCATACGGAAACGCAAAGTCCGCAATCGGTACATTTGTTTTTATCCAACTTTATTCCGAGCAGTGCGATACGGCAGAAAAAACCGTAAATCGCGCCTAACGGACATAAAAACCTACAAAAGAATCGGAATATGAAAACGCTTGCGACAATAAAGATTATAAGAAGTAAAAACTTCCAAGTGAAAAGCGGTCCTAGCATTGCGTAAAGATCGGAATTGTTTGAATTGAACAAAAGTCCGATTCCGCCAAGCAACGTGCCCGACGGGCATATGTATTTACAAAACGCCGGAACACCCGTTTGATACATTATCGGTATGGTTATAACCAAAACGGCAAGCAAAACGTATTTAAAATAAGAAAGAACGCGCGTTACTTTGCTTTTTTTGAGTTTGGGCGTTTTGATTTTATAAAGCAATTCTTGCCCAAGACCGATAGGGCATAAAAAACCGCAAATAGTTCTGCCGAGCAACAGCCCGAAAAGAATTATAATTCCGAAAATATATGCCGGCGTTCTCGTCCCCGAAGAGGCTAACGCGTTTTGCAACGAGCCGAGCGGACACGCGCCTATCGCGCCGGGGCAAGAGTAGCAGTTTAATCCCGGCACGCACAGATATTTGCTGTTGCCCGTATAAATTTTGCCCGATTTAAAGCCTTTTAAGTTGGCGTTGTACAGCAATGCGGAATACAGTTGTATTATTCTGCGTTTAGAGGGGCGGTGCTTTTTGAACCAACCGCCTACGCGTTTGAAAAAGTTTTTTATAGCTGATAATATTTTCATATGTTTAACCGAGTCCTATACATTCCGTACAAATGTTGATTGCTTTTTCAAATAGTTCTTTAGCTCCGCCGTTAAAGCATCCTATAACGATAAACGCTATCGATATTGCGGCTAATACTATTCTTGTAGCGGTAACGGTTTTTACGCGGCGAGAATCGTTATTAATAGCCGCTTCTTTAGAGTTAACGGTTTTTGCCGATGAGGTTTTTGCGGAAGTCGCGATAATCTTTTTAATTTCCGCATTCTCTTTTTTGGCGGACGTCTCGCAATAAACGGTTGCCGCGATTTTTGCTATAAAGAACACCGCAGTCCAAATCAAAAGAGAGGGAAGCATTTTAAGCATATCCTTCGTGGGATCAAAGCCTTCGCCTATAGGGGTGTAGTTGCGTTTGTCGAATATAAGGCAACCGATCGCTACCGCGGAAATAACGCTTAAAACGACGCAAACTGTCCAGACGATTTTTCTTATCGCGTCGGCGCGTTTTATTTTTTCGTATTGCTCGGCTTCGGGTAAAAGTTTTTTCAAACGTTTAAGAATGGCGGTTTGATATACCGTGCCTTTAAGTTTTGGCTTTTCGCTCGGGCAAAATTTACGGATATAAACGCCGCCGATAACCGCCGCTATCCATAAATATAAAAGCACGGCTATATCCGAAAGCGCTTTAACTACCTTTTCGCGCGTATATGGCGACGTGGCAGAAGAACCGTAAATTTTAAGCGCTTGCACTATAAGCAGCGCGCCTACCGCAACCGTAAGGATGGATAACGAGGCTTCGTATAAGCGCCGCAGCGTAAGTTTATTTTTTTTTGTCATTTTTACTCCTACGGACGGGTTTTTGTTTTGATTGAATAAACCCGTTCGCATATTATATTTTAATTCAAAACGCAGCGTTCGTCAAGCGTTTGCGCAAACGAATTGCCGCGCGGCGTTTTTGGCGGCGGTTTAGGTTTGTTTTTGTGTGTTGTATAACTTTTTATCTCGTTTATTACGGATACTCGTTTTTAATTTGCGTTTTGTTTTTTTATCCGCAAGTTTTGCTCATTTAGATATTTTTGTTTGCGCATAACTAAATATCCTTGAATAAAAATTTAATTTGTGATATAATTTTTGCAAAGAGTATCAATAATTTTGGTTTGCCTCGATAAAAGGCGCGCCGTCAACCATTTTAGGGGTTAAGTTTTTTAACGTCTTTCACTTAAAGAGAAAAACGGGGGTAGATAAAAAACGGCGAACGGGCGGCGGATAGGGTGTTAAAGCACAAAAACGCAACCAAAATTCAAAAAAATATAAAAAAATAGGATATACTCAAAAACTTTTGAATATATCCTACTAAATTGTGGCAGGGGAGACGCGACTCGAACACGCAACCGGCGGTTTTGGAGACCGCTGCTC
>CAZXOQ010000136.1:0-2959 GCA_964642415.1 uncultured Christensenella sp.
GCAATATAAAAGAGCGAAACGTTTCTTTAATGTTTAACGTTTACGAGAATACCGAAACGGTTGAAGATATTTTAGATTTGTTAAATTCTCGCGGGGCAAGGGCTACGTTTTTTGTCGGCGGATGTTGGGCTGACGATAACGCCGATACCCTTAAAAGAATAGTCGTTGAAGGGCACGAAATCGCTAATCACGGTTATTTTCATAAAGACCACGCAAAGCTTTCTTACGAGAAAAATAAAGAAGAGATAGAGCTTACCGATAAAATAATTTACGCTCTAAGCGGAGCAAAACCTTGCTTATTCGCGCCGCCGTCGGGCAGTTTTTCCGAAAGCACTTTAAGGGCGGCGTTAGATTTGGGATATAAGGTTATAATGTGGTCTAAAGATACCGTCGATTGGAGAGATAAAGATAAAAGCAAAGTGTATTCGCGGGCAACCGCCGACGCTAAAAACGGCGATTTTATACTTATGCACCCTAAAAAGCACACGCTTTCGGTATTGCCGCAAATACTTGATTTTTACGAAAAATCAGGCTTTAAGGTTGTAACCGTAAGCGAAAATCTTGCGGAAAGCGCCGATTAAACATAAAAAAAACGATAAAGAGCATAATAGATTTATGCGATTACGGAGAAAAGATGAATTTATACAAAAAATACGATAACGGCTTAAACTTGGTTATAGCGGATATGCCGGGTTTTGTTTCCGTTTCTTGCGGAGTGCTCGTAAAAACGGGCAGCATAAACGAAAGCGAAGAAGAAAACGGTATTTCTCATTTTATAGAGCATACTCTTTTTAAGGGAACGAAAACGCGTTCCGCATTTGAAATTTCCGATTTTACCGATAGAATAGGCGCGCAAATAAACGCATTTACCTCAAAAGAAACAACCTGTTATTACACTAAATCCACGGCGGAACACCTTTCGGATTCGTTAGAAATTTTATCGGATATTTTTTTCAATTCGGTATTCGATAAAGCTGAGTTAGAAAGGGAAAAGGGCGTTATTGCCGAAGAAATAAATATGTGCGAAGATACGCCCGAAGATTTGTGTTTAGATTTGCTTTCGGAAAGTTATTACGGAAAAAACGGCTTGGGAAGCCCGATTTTAGGACCGATTAAAAACGTAAAACGTTTTACCAAAACCGACGTTTTAGAGTATATGAAAAAATACTATCGCGCGGATAACGTAGTAATATCTATCGCGGGCAAGGTAGACGCCAACGCCGCCGAAGCGCTTGTTAGTAAGTTTTTTGCCGAAAAATTCGGTTCTGAAAAAAGCGCTAAGCAGGTTTTTTCTAAACCGTCCGAAGCGAAATCTCTTTATAAAAGCAAAAAGATAGAGCAATCTCATATTGCGTTTTGTATGCCGGCAGTATCCGTTCAAAGCGAAAAAAGCGACGCGCTTAATATCGCGAATACCGTTTTCGGCGGAGGTATGAGCAGCAGGCTTTTCCAAAAAATAAGAGAGGAGTTCGGCTTGGCTTACAGCGTTTATTCTTATATTTCGCAATATAAAGACAGCGGCGTTATGGAAATTTACGCCGGCGTAAATACCGACTGCCGCGATCTCGCCGCGGAAAAAATCGTAGAAGAAATTAAAAAAATAAAAAGCGATAAAATAACCGAAAGCGAATTTATACGCGGTAAAGAACAGCTTAAAAGCGCGTTCATAATGGGCAGGGAAAGCACTGTATCGCAAATGCTGCTCTACGGAAGAACGATGTTGTTTTTAGATAAAAAGTTCAATTTTGAAGAGAGAATGAAACTTATAGAAAACATAAGTTATAAAGACGTTCTTAACGTAATAGACGAGTTTTTCGACGTACACGCTATGTCTGCCGCGACCGTCGGAAGCAAAAGAACCGCGCTTAAATTTTAATTTTTACAACAACAAAAAATATTCTTTTCCGAAATCTCTGTTACGGGGCGGTAAAGAATATTTTTTTTGTCTAAAAAAAGCGGGATAAGAATATAATTTAATATGAAAATATTAAGATTATCGATTGCCGCCGCGTTGGTGTTTACGGTGGTTTTTACGGCTTGTTTGGGTAAAAACAAAATCTGCGAAGATAAAATCGTTAAAGATTCTAAATCCGAAAAGCAAATAATAAGCGTTTGGCAAATCGATACGTTCGAGGGCGGTTCGGGTTCTCGCCGCGGTTTTCTGTCGGACGTCGCGCGGAAGTTTGAAAAAAATAACGACGAAGTTCTTATAATGGTAACTTCGCATACGATAGAAAGCGCTGAAAGCAGTATGGAAAGCGGGATTATTCCCGATTTGATATCTTACGGCAACGGAACGGAAATCGGTTTTGCGGCGGAAATAAATATTCGCGACGGATTAAGCGAAAAAAACTCAAAAGAAACGCTTGCCGCCGTTTGGTGTAGGGGAATATACGTTTTATATGAAAACCAAGGTAAATTATCTAAAAATCACGATGAGTTAACCGTTTCGCGCGGAGAATTTACTCTTCCTCTCGCGGCGTATGCCTTGACGGGGAAAAGTGAAAAAAATATTACCGAAATGTCACCGCTAGACGCTTACGTGCATTTTGTCGGTGGCAAAAGCAGGTATTTGCTAGGAACTCAGCGCGATGCCGTAAGAATGATAAACAGAGGATTTTCGGCGGCGGTAACACCGTTAGATTCTTTTTGCGATTTAAATCAATATATATCCGTTACTTCTACAGACGCGCGCAAAACGGTTTACGCCGAGCGTTACGTAAATTATCTTTTATCCGACGAAATACAAAAAAGCTTATATAAAATAAATATGTTTTCGGCATACGTAAAAGTAGATTACGAAGACGAAATTTTTTTAAAATTGCAATCGGCTAAGCCGCAAAATGGCGTTTCGGCGTTTATTTCAAAAGAAAAGCTTAAGCAATTGCAAGAGCTTTCGCGCGCGGCGGCAAAGGGGGAAGAATCCTCTTTGCTAAAAATAAAAAAAGTGCTTTTATAA
>CAZXOQ010000137.1:0-2876 GCA_964642415.1 uncultured Christensenella sp.
GTATGGAATATTTTTTATCTTTATTCATTTTTACGATTGTTTAAGAAGCTTTTTTATTAGTTTAATTTGTTCTTCTACCCGATAAACACCAGTCGCACCGTAAGATATTCTGTTATTAACGCAAGTGTTTAAATCTATTGCTTGATATAAATCCTCATCAAACTTATCGGAAAACTTTTTATATTCTGTTATCGGCAAAGTTTCTAAAACCTCGCCGCAATCCAAACAAAACTTAACAAGCGCGCCCACCGTTTTATATGCGGAACGGAACGGCTCTCCTTTTTTCGTGAGATAATCGGCAAGATCGGTGGCGTTTATAAATCCTTTTTTAGCCGCTAACAACATTGCCGAAACGTTAACCTTCATACTCTCTATCATCGGCGTAAACACCTCAAGACATATTTTAATCGTATCTACGCAATCGAACACTTGCTCCTTATCCTCTTGCAGATCTTTGTTATAAGCGAGAGGTAATCCTTTTAATATAGTAAAAATGGCAGTTAAATCACCGAATACCCTACCCGTTTTACCGCGCACAAGTTCAGCCATATCGGGATTTTTCTTTTGCGGCATAATAGAAGATCCCGTTGAAAACTCGTCCGTCATTTCTATAAAGTCGAATTCTTTACCCGACCAAAGAACCAATTCTTCTGAAAAACGCGATAAATGCGTTGCAATAAGCGCGCAAGCGGCAATAAATTCCGCGCAAAAATCCCTATCGGACACACCGTCCATAGCATTAAAAGCAACACCGTCAAAGCCCAAGAGTTCCGCTTCGTAAAACCTGTCGGTATCAAAAGTCGTTCCGGCAAGAGCGCAACTGCCGATAGGCGAAACGTTAACTCTTTTATATACGTCTTTCATTCTGTCTATATCCCTTAAAAACATAGCGCAATACGCGCATAAATGAAAGCCGAAAGTAACGGGTTGAGCACGTTGCAAATGCGTATATCCCGGCATAACCGCGCTTTTATAATTATCTGCCTTATCCGCAAGAGCCGAAACAAGCGATTTTAAGAGAGTTATTATTTCTGTTATTTCCTCTTTTAAATAAAGTCTTAAATCAAGCGCAACCTGATCGTTACGGCTTCTTGCGGTATGAAGTTTTTTACCTGCATCGCCTATTCTCTCGGTTAAAACGCCCTCTACAAAAGAGTGAATATCTTCCGCATCGTCTGTTATAACGAGTTTTCCGTTTTCTATATCGGTTAATATTCCGTTAAGCCCGTTTACAATTTCCTCCGCGTCCTTTTGTGAAATTATGTTTTTATACGCAAGCATTTTTGCGTGAGCAATGCTGCCTGTTATATCCTGTTTATAAAGACGTTTATCATACGTTATCGATTTGTTGAGTTGTTCTGCAAGCGCGTTTATTCCGCCATGCGCTCTACCCGCCCAAAGTTTTTCCATTAATACTCTCCGTTAAATTTTCTCGAAAGGAAAGTTGCCATACGTATGGTACGGCAACTTTTATGATTTTACAATTAGTTTTGCAGCCAATTATATACCGCAAATATTTTACTTTTTGTTTTTCGCGTCTACGGTCGCCTGCACCTTAATGGGCAAACCGTAAAGATTGATAAATCCCTCGGCGTCTTTTTGATTATAATCGCTTTCACCAAAAGTCGCAATCTCTTCGCTATAAAGAGAATAAGGACTCCACGCACCCGCATTTATAATATTTCCCTTATAAAGCTTAAGACGAACCTTACCGGAAACTTTTTCTTGTGTTTTATCGACAAACGCAGATAATGCTTCACGAAGCGGAGTAAACCACTGTCCGTTATAAACGAGTTCGCCGAAGGTTATGGCAAGTTTTTGTTTTTCGTGCATAGTCAATTTATCGAGGCAAAGAGTTTCTAATACGGAATGTGCTTTATACAGTATAGCTCCGCCCGGAGTTTCGTATACGCCGCGGCATTTCATTCCGACCAGACGGTTTTCAACTATATCTATAATCCCTATACCGTTTTCTCCGCCGAGTTTGTTAAGTTTGTATATAATATTTTTAGCAGACGTCTTCTCTCCGTCGATTGCAACGGGTACGCCTTTTTCAAATTCTAATTCGACGTATGTCGGCTTATCAGGCGCCGATATCGGCGAAACACCCATTTCTAAAAAGCCCTTCTTTTCGTATTGGGGTTCGTTACCTACGTCCTCTAAATCCAACCCTTCGTGCGATAAATGCCATAAGTTCTTATCTTTTGAATAGTTGGTTTCCTTATTGATTTTAAGCGGAACGTTATGCGATTCGGCATATTCGATTTCTTCTTCGCGAGATTTAATATTCCATTCTCTCCACGGAGCAATGATAGGCATATCGGGGGCAAAATGTTTTATAGCCAATTCGAAACGAACTTGATCGTTACCCTTACCCGTGCAGCCGTGAACAATCGCGTCCGCATTTTCTTTTATCGCTATATCAACAAGCCCTTTTGCAATACAAGGACGAGCATGACTTGTACCAAGCATATAATCTTCGTAAAGAGCGCCCGCCTTAACTGTGGGTATAATATAGTTATCGACATAATCGTCCGTTAAATCCAAAACGTACAGTTTAGACGCGCCTGTCATTAAAGCTTTTTCGTTAAGTCCTTCAAGCTCGTCGTTTTGACCGACGTTGCCCGCAACGGCAACAACTTCACAATTATTATAGTTTTCTTTAAGCCACGGAATAATTATCGACGTATCTAAACCGCCTGAATATGCAAGCACCACTTTTTTAATATTTTCTTTATTCATAACAAAACCTACCTTAAAATTCAATTACACGTTAAGTATACAATAATAAAATTTTATTGTCAAGAGGTTTTGCATATTTATTATTTTTTTGCAAAATTTTTGAATATTTTTACGAAATTATGAATATTTTAATG
>CAZXOQ010000138.1:0-2841 GCA_964642415.1 uncultured Christensenella sp.
TAGATTTATTTAATGAATATCTCAAAAATTGTTGCACTTAGTTTGACAATTCATCAGCGAATAATCTAAAACACCGCGGCTATATTTCGGCAAATTTACACAAAAAAGTGAGAGGCGATAAATCTATCACCTCTCACTTTTTATGTTTTCTCTTTTATAAAGATATTTTATGTTCCCACGGATCTTCTTTCCAATCGGTATTTTGCGATACCATAAGCATATCTACCGTAGAAGCAAATTGCACGTAGTTATATATAGGCTTTTCATATTTTTTCATAACGGTTATCTCCTTTTCAAATTATTCTTCCGTACCGTCGTTACCAACGTAAGCATTAAGAAGCTTCATTGCTTCCGCATCGTCAGAACAAGTTCCGCTGTCTATTACTGCTTGCGCAACATTTTTTGCGGTACGGGTTATCGAAGTAGTATAAACGTAATCTACCCCGCTAGCGTAATTTACGGCGATATATCCGCAAGAAACAAGCTCCACGTCAAAGTTATGCTCTTTCATATTGTAGATTCCGCCTCTCATTTCGGTAACGTTTCCGCTTACCGTTTTGCCGCCATCGGTGTTAACGATTTTTACTATAATGCTTTTTGAGGTTTCGATGTCGGCGGTTTCTACGTTAAGAGATTCCTTATTGACACTGAGATCAGCCGCCCTTGCGATAAGCGTTCCCATTTCGCCGAAACAAGCGCTATTTGCCGCTAAGTCAGCCGTATTATAGGTAGTAACAAATCTTATGCCGGCAGAGCCGCTTACGCGAATTTCCGCACCAATCGTTTCAAAATCACCTATTTCAACCACGGTAAACTCGGTTGCTTGCGTTAACCCGCGAACGGTTTCGCCCGATTTATAAAGTTTGCCGTTATTCTTCCAACCGATAAAAGTTTTTTGAGAATTATACCCTTCGATATCGCTAGGATCTGCAAGAGTTATGCTAGTGGCGCTTTCCGTTTTTATAACGGTTTCGCCCAACTTATAACTCACCGTTTGCGCTTGTAGTTTTTTCCAAACGGGCAACGGCATTTCTCCGTAACTATAGTTATTATCGTCTATTGCGGCAAACTCTACGGTTTCGGCAAGCGTTCCGCGCTCGTTCATAGACCAACCTTTCGGGAAAGTGATAATCGAAGGCAACTCGCTACCGTGAATATTATTTATCGTAATATTATATTGAGTTCCGTTATAAGCAACCTCACCCGCCGGTGACATTATTAGACTCGTACCGTTGTATAACTGTTCTCCGTTAAGCAAAACGCCGGTTAAATCAAGGTTGGTATTACCGCTCGCATTATTACCGAGCGACGAATTGAAAACCATCTTAAAATATACGGAATTAGGATAATCGCCGGACGCAATAGCGTATATGCCGAATATCTTAAAATCGGGAGCGGTTTCTCTCGCGGTAAATGTAGCGTTAGCACTAGGCGTAAGCATTTCGTTTTGATAATAAGTTGCTCCGTTAAGAACCATATATCCGGCGTTTTTAAGTCCCGAGCGAATATCTATTTTCGCATAGTTGATGCAACAGCTTATTTTTAGCTTTATAGTGTTTGCGGCTGATTTTGTCACCGTAACATCCTTATTAGAATTAATTTGACCTAATTGCATATCGTTAAAACTAAATTTATCTTGCACGTAATTATGCAAAAAGTCTGAAGTTAAATTTTCGCCTATTTCGCGGTTTGCAAATACGTCTTTAGAATCGTCTACTATATTTTTGAATTTTATTTCGTATTCCGAATAATGACTAAGCGCGTCCGCCGTTGTTTGTGTTACCGATTCTATGGCAACGGTGTTTTTCTTTTCCGCCCAAACGGGTTTTGCATACCAATTTGAATGGTTAACGCCTGCAGCGCAAAAGAAAGTGGTTTCGGTATCTGTACCGCCTAACCCCTCTTCAAAAGTTATTTCCGTATAATACGCGTTGTTTGGCTCGCCAAATCTTGATAAAGTGAAATATAAATTGATTACGGTGCTTCCGCAAACGAGTTCGCCTGCAATGTCACCGCCGCCCGCAGCGGCGTCGTGACCAGTTGCCACCGTTTCTGTGGAATTTTTATAGAGAATTTTGTCGTATTGCGCCCTTATACCATCGGTCAATTGAAAATTGAATTGCAGCAATACTAATGAATAACTTGAATCAACGTACGGTCTTTCCGCAAGCCCCACTACCTTTCTTTCAGTAGGCGCGGTTGTAGAAAAAGTCCAATCGCTTTTTTCATAAAAAGTTACCGTTTCGTCAAGCGTTTTGCCGTTTAACTCAAGACCTGAGTCAAACTTTATATTCGCCCAAAGCAACGGCCTGTTAACTTGAAGCTCTATCGAATTATCGCTTACTTTATAAAAAGTTATTTTTTCGCTTGCGCTTGCATTGATAGTTGCGATAGTAGAGTAATTGAATGTTACCTTATCGGCAAAATTGCTGTTTTCGGTAAGGTAGGTTGTAACGTCATCCCCCGCTTCGAAGGAAGACTCCTCCGAGAATACGGCGCTGTTAAAGGTAACAACAAAGTTGCTTCTATAACCTTTGCCGTCACTTGCGTCATTATATGTTTCTACGTAAGTTTGCCTAACGCTTGTTACGCTAAAAACACCCCCCCCCGCGTTAACGGTTGGTACAATCGAGCAGCACAATGCTATCCCGAAAGACAATACTGCCAAAAAAGACATTACAAAAAGTAAAACTTTTTTGCGTGCAGTTGCTAAAATTTTCATAATTTGCCTCCTTAAACAAATTTTATATAAATATTTTATCACAACTTTTTGTCTTTTTCTTGCCCGATCTTGACATCTTTTTGCTAAATATTAACATATTTTATTTTTTAGGCATATTT
>CAZXOQ010000139.1:0-2839 GCA_964642415.1 uncultured Christensenella sp.
ACACCACCCTTTCACGGTGGTATCATGGGTTCGAATCCCGTTGGGGTCACCAAACGAAGTAAAGGCGAACCCGTCTCCTTTAAGAGACGGGTTCGCCTTTGTTTTTAGGCTAAAAGGCAGATAAAATCAATTAAAATAGGCACTTTTCTCGTTTGAGAGTGCCTGTTTTTTTTATGGTAAAAAAATCCGGCGTTAATTAACGCCAGACCCAAGAAAGTTTTACACTTTCAAAAACCTATAGATTTATTTAATGAATATCTCAAAAATTGTTGCACTTAGTTTGACAATTCATCGTATTTTAAAATTTTAATTAAGTGGTACACTTTGTAAAATGATATTTTTTGGTTTAAATAAGTTATTGAAACCAACCCCTCATATATTGTAAAATTATCGTAAGGTTGTTTTATTTGTAAAAATTTATAAAGCTACGTTCCTGAACGGCTTATCGCTTTATTAAATGCTTAAAAGATAAAATAATCTCAATTTATAGGAATTTTATGGAGGTAGAAAAATGAAAAGACTAATTAGCGTAATATGTTGTTTATTATTGCTATGCACAACGTTGGGGATTTACGGCGGCTGCGGCGGCGATAATAACGAATACGTTCTTACAATCGGGTACGAAAGCGGAGGCTACGGTACAGAGTGGCTGGAAAGCGCGGTTACCAAATTCTGCGAGAAAGAAGGGCTTGCAAGAAATCAAGTTTATATAGAAGCAGAAAAAGGATATACAAGCACTGTTATGGATAAGTTAGATTCCGGCACTCAAATAAGAGACGTTCTTATCGGCGTGGGAAATTCAACTCGTTATTGGGCGGCGATGGGCTGGCTCGAACCGCTTGACGACGTGTATAACGAAAAGCTTTCTAACGGCAAAACCGTAAAAGAATCTCTTATCCACGAAGACGCGCTTACCGGTATAACCCATAACGGAAAAGTATATGCGTATCCTTCTACGGGCGGCGGCGCTTACGGAATTTATTATAACAAAACTTTGTTTGAGCAAAAGGGATGGCAAATTCCCACCACGTTTGACGAATTGATGGCTCTTTGTAAAAAAATATATAACGAAGAAGTAGCGGACGTCGATAACAAAGCGGATAGAATTTATCCTTTCGCGGTTTCTAGCGATATCGTAAATTATTGGGATTTCATAGTGCAAAATTGGATTGTTCAAATTATGGGACTAGATAATTATTACGAATACTGCAAACTCGAAAAAGAAGCGAGCAGAAATAATTTCGGTGTAGACAGCGTTTATTCTCAGGCAAAAATAAAAGCGCTTGACGCGTGGACGGAACTCGCGGTAAAAAATTCGCAATACGTTTTAACGGATAGCTCGGACTTTATGGCGGCGCAAATGCTTTTCGTTCAGGGGAAAGTTGCAATGATGCCTAACGCGGAATGGTTTGAATGTGAAGTTTCGGCAACGTTACCCGAGGGTATGGAAATAGCTATTATGCCCACGCCTTATCTTAGCGAAGCGAAAAAAGACGCCGACGGAAATTACATAAACTACAATTATATGGGCGACGCCAACGGGGGATGGATGATTCCGGCTGAAGCTAAAAATAAAGAAATGGCTAAAAAGTTCCTTGTGTTTATGTCCGAGCCGGAAATGGTAAAAGACAGATTTTTAAAGAGCGGTTGCTACGGCGCGTTTAAATGCGATTATTCTTCGTTTGTTTCTGAAATGTCACCCTGTCAAAAATCCGTTTACGGAATGGTAGACGGCGCCGAATGTTTCTCTTTTAGAACGACTAGCGAATTAGCCCTCGGCAATTTTGCAACCTTCTGGATGGGAAATCAAGGTATGCCTTACGGACCGATTCTTTATTCTAAAGACGAAGACGGTAGAGTAAGCAAAACGGCAAGCGTTTACGTTTCGCAAGTAGCGTCGTATTTAAGTGACGAATGGGATAACATGTGGGCGCTTATCTAAGATAAAGTTTTAAGGATTTAAAAATGGAAAAAACAGAAAAGAAACCAAAAAGCACGCTGAAACACAATTGGAAAACTTCGGTTTTCGTGTATTCGTTGATATTTTGGCCGCTAGTGCATTTTGCGATATTCTACGTGTATATGAACATAGATACCGTTGCGATGACTTTTCAGGGTTTCAGCGTAAGAGAAATGGATTACGTTCCCGTCGGGTTTAAAAACTATATCGACATATATAAATGGTTGTTTTTAGACAATCCTAACGATAACTTGCGTTACGCGTTGGGTAACGGAATCAGCATAGTATTGTTTCAAGATTTCGTTATGATACCCATATCGCTTTTCTTCGGATACATTTGCTACAAAAAAGTTCCGTGGGGCGGATTTTTCAAGGTGGTATTCTTTTTACCGAATATCGTTTCGATTGTAGTTCTTGCTATGGTGTTCAAATTAGCGTTCGACCCGAATCTCGGCGTGATTCAGCCTTTGCTTAACGCTTTGGGGTTAGGACATATAACGCCGGAACACGGTTGGTTTGCAAGCGATTCTACGGCGTGGGGTATGAACCTTTTGTATTGCTTATGGGCAGGTATCGGATATAATATGATACTTTTTATCGGAGGTTTTAACAGAGTTCCCTTAGAGCTATCAGAAAGCGCCCAACTTGACGGCGCGGGATTTTTCAAAGAGTTTTTCTCTATTTCTATTCCGCTGGTTTCAACAACCGTTGCAACGCTTGTTACGCTTGCCACGTCGTCAGTGCTAACGTTTTATATCCAGCCGATGATGTTAACCAACGGCGGACCGTTAGGGCATACCTACACGATAATGTACATCATATTTGTTGCGATGACTTTTCAGGGTTTCAGCGTAAGAGAAATGGATTACGTTCCCGTCG
>CAZXOQ010000140.1:0-2829 GCA_964642415.1 uncultured Christensenella sp.
ATCCTCGTAAGTTGTAGATTTTTAAAAAATCAAGTTCGCCAAAGCGGCTTTTCTCCTTAGCACGAAAAAAGTTGGCGATCTTGGCGAACTTCCCTAAAAGCGGCTGTTTTTTGATGAGAAACCGTCGATTTTTACGTATTTTCGCTGTTTCAAGTTCGCCAAGTCAGTTGGCGAACTTGAAGCGAAAAGTTTCGTCAAACCGCGATTAGACAAAGATATTTGATATTGTTCACGGCAATGGTCGCCGCAAAAAGTTCTATTCAAGATAAATTTTCAAAAACATTATAAAAACTGTTGATTTTCTCCAAAAAATACACCATAATAGTATTATCTGGAGAAAATAAAATGATAGTAACGACTCAGCAACTACAAGAAAAATATTCGCATTTGTCAAATAAGATGGCAAAAATTTCGCGTGATATTAGGTTAAATGAAACAAGAGTATGGTAAGCAATGAAATGCTATTATAATTGTAATTGGGGGATAGCGTGGTAATCCTATGCTTATAAACGATAATCAATATATAGGTGTAATCAAATCTATAAAGGCGGAAATATCAAAAGCGCAGTAATGATGTTGTGTTGCAAGTCAACAAAGAACTTACTTTGCTGTATTATCATATCGGTTGCATTATTAACGAGCATAAATCATGGGAAAACAAGTTCATGGCTAATCTTGCCAAAGATATTAAACTTGCTTATCCGAAAACAGTACGGGCTATTCGGTAAGAAACTTAAAATATATGGCAAAATTAGCCAAGTCTACTTTGTGGAAGATAACATTTGGACGATGGATAACGACGGCGAACTAAGGCTTACGATTATGGCTACGCTCGCGCAAGAAGAGAGCAGAAAGACCTCTGAACGCGTGCGTGTGGGGCAAAAGATTAGCAGAGATAACGGCGTATTATACGGCAACGGGAATATTCTCGGTTACGATAGGCTCGGAGACACCTACGTAATCAACGAAGAGCAAGCGGAAACCATACGCATTATTTACGAGTTATACTTAAAAGGTTACGGTTTCAATAGAATCGTCAACGAACTCGTGCGGTTAAAACGCAAAGATTCGTCGGGCTTGGTTCGGTGGGAGGCGACAAAGGTTTCTCGTATTTTGCATAACGCAACGTATAAGGGGTATCAAGGTTATTACGATTCTATTTACGCCGCAAACAATAAGTATTTAACGCTGTCGGGTAGTGATAAATTCTCTTCGCAATTAACGCTTGCTCAACTACAAAATTTAGAAAGCAAAGTTGACGCCGCGATAAACGCTCAAACGGATAACGTTATAAAGTTGCGTTTGAAAGAAATTAAAGTTTCGATTCAAGCAGCGGTTATCTTCAACTACAGGGTTCATTATCCTAATGCGACAGGCTTGTCTACTTATAAAACAAATTTTAAGAATTTGTGTGCCGAAGTCGGCATTACTATGTGGTCGGGCGCAATTTCAGTTGAAGATTACGTAAATATTCACATCAACTAATTTCTAATCGAATTCATAATATTCATCAAAAAATAAGACGTTTGCGTTTATGCCGACGTCTTATTTTTCGTATTACAGGCTTTTAGGTCGTAAGTAAAGTGATATTTAGATTTAAAAACCTCGGAGCAAGGAAAAATCCTTGCTCCGAGGAAAAAGTATATTGCGGATAATCATAGTAGTTTTGCGCCTTAAAACTTAAGGTTTTATGCAAATTAATTTGCCCTAACTTTAAGATGCGATTATATTTTAACCTTGCGTAAAAAAATAGTCAACGAGAAAGATAAAAATATTTTTTAATTTTATCTTTGCAAAAATCAGCCCGTTAAAATTTTATTTTTATAAAAAAATCGCTTGAAAAATTCTTAAAAATAAAGTATACTATAAAATGATAAAAACGGAGGTGCGCTTTTATGCAAAGAGATATTGACGAATTAGACCTTAAAATATTAAGATTGTTGCAAAATGACGCGCGTATATCGCTAAAATCGATTGCGGAACGTGTTTTTGTGTCTACGCCGACGGTTGCGACGCGTATCGACGAAATGACCGAGCGCGGCATAATAAAGGGGTATTATACCGAAATCGATAATTCCGTTTTTGAAAACGTGATAAAAGCTTATATCGATATGGAAGTTTCCCCTTCGGTAAAAGAAAAACTTTACGAGTATTTGCGGTCTTCGCCTCAGGTGACGGAGTGTTCGCGCGTAACGGGCGAGTATTCGCTGCTTATAAAGGTGGTGTTCAAAAACACGTTGGATATGGATAAGTTTTTAAATGAGCTTCAGCATTACGGCAGAACCAAAACGCAAATTGTTTTTTCGTCGGTGATAGACCATAGGGGTGTTATTATTTAGCCGTTGATTAGATAAGAGCGGCGTAGCGAATTTTCGCTACGCCGCTGAATTTTTTATACAATAAGCCTTTGCCGCATTTACGTGTGATATAGTTTTATCAAGCTAAGCTTTTTACAGTTTTTTGCCGCATTCGGGACAGAACTTGGCTGAAGAAGATACTTCCGCTCCGCATTCTTGGCAAAATCTTTTAGCTGCGATTTTAGCGCCGCATTCTGGGCAAAATTTAGCGTTTGCGTTTACGCTTGCACCGCAAGCCGTACATTTTTTAGAAGGTAAAGAAGAAGCCTTTACCGCGGGTTCGTCCGATTTGCGTGACGCGCTGAATGCGTCTGCAAAAATAGAACCCATACCCGCGCCTGCGCCGATACCCATACCCGCGCTCATAAACGCACCGCCCGCGCCTTGGTTTTTAGCCGCGTCTTTCATCGCTTCGGCAGCGGCGACTTTCATCATAACGTCGGTCTTGTCGCCGAGAATGCCGTATTTGCTG
>CAZXOQ010000141.1:0-2811 GCA_964642415.1 uncultured Christensenella sp.
TCGAACCTTTTTCTTTTTCACTTTTCACTCTTCATTACCCCCTTTTTGTCTCTGGAAAGTAATAGTGAGGTACGGTCGTGGCAAATAGGGGCAGAAGCGTTATGCTTGAATTTATGAACCGCATCCGGATTTTTCGGGAGTTTCTTCTTTCTTTTCTTCGGGAACTACTACGTCAACAGTTTTTAACGTGCTGAATAACGAAGTATCGCAAATCTTTAAGTTATCGATTTTAAAGTTTGCCGAAAGCATTGTCGTCGGACTGTGCGTTGACGATATAGAAACGTATCCCTCGCCGCCTTCGGCATAAATGTTGTCTACTATAGGCGTATCGAGAAGGTCTGCGTCTTCTTCGCCGACGATATAATATCCGAGCGAAACTTTGCTGTCTTTATATTCTACCTTAAATCTAACGGTTTTTCCGTCAAGCGATTCGTCAAGGAAGTTTATTCTTGCTTTGCCCGCTTCTATCGGAGTCATTCCGTCCCTATGAAGGGCAACCCAACTGTTGGTATAATTATCCGCGCCCGTAGCGGGGTCCGCATCGATAACGTCGGTCGCATTCATCGATTTATTCATCGGGCTGTAAATAACTAACGAAATAGGTGCGTGTTCCGGTTTATTTGCAGAGCCGCCGAGGAATATTATAAGGGGAGCGGTGCTTATAGGAGTGTTGGTTGAGCCGTCTTCGTTAAGAACTCTTTTTCTTTGCATATCGGTAAGATCGAAATACATCACGAAATCGTTATAAACGGAGTTCGTCATGATAGACGCGCCGTCCCCAACGCCCTTGAACCAAACGGAGCCGTCTTCTATATACGTGCCTGCATCGGGTACGCCTTTAACTGCGGCGCTCTTCCATACGGTTACGTTTTCAAATTCTATGTTTCCGCTTTCGTCTACGTGGTATTTTCCGTCAAAGTTTTCAGAAACGTTTACCGTGTCCCCAAAAAGCTCGAACGTTTTATAATATTTATTGCTAACGCTAAATCCGTTCATAACGAAAATTGCGCTTCCGCTAGTTCCCGCAGTATATATCGCGTATCTGTTCTTTAATATCAAAGACTTGCCTTCTTCGCCGAATTCGTGAACCGAACCCACCGTTGCGCCTAACGCGTCAACTACTTCAACGGTTATTTTGCCGCCGAGCTTGCCTACTATGTTAAGCCCGTATTTTGCGGGGCTTGCGCCTTTTGCCGTTTCGGGAATACCCGAATCGCGTAAATCGCCTATTCTTACTCTTGCGCCGTCAACAACCAAGTCTACGCCGAGCGAATAATTACTCTTTCCGCTTTCTTTCGTCAGATAAACGTAAACGTTGTCGTTCTTATTGAAAATTTCGGTAGTTTTGCTTCCTCCGAAAAGGAAACCTATATTCTTACCTTCGGTAAGTTCTTGAATAGAAAATTTTACGTTTAACGTAGCATAATTATCGTAGTTGCCGTCGTAAATAATTTTATTTGCAGAAGAAGAAGTATAAATATAACGGTTTTCCGACGGGTTGTTAAACAAGAATCCCGCTTCGCCTACGGATGCTTCGACAAGAGAGGTGTTTGCGGTTGTGCATTTCCAATCGGTTGCTTCGTATCTGTTTCCTAAAGAATCGGGATTGAAAGTTTCTTCAACTACCGCGGTTACCTCTTCTCCCTTAGCCGTATAAACGTTTAATTCGTCAAACTCTATACTGATAGGCGTTTCGCAAACTACGAAACCTATCTTGCCGGAACGTATTGAAAATCTCTTTTCGCCGGTATCGCCCAACGTATCGGATAACGTCATAAACTTTTTATACGCGCTGTCGTCTGCTTCGTTTGCTTTAACGTAACAATCGTATCCGCCCGTAGCTTTATACACGTGCTTAAACGTGAAACCTTTTTCAAATATGCTGACGGGATCGTTTACACCTAAAGAAAGACCTGCAAACATATTTTCGCCGTACCAAATTACGCTTTTTGCAGCCGTGCTGCCGTCATTGTTACCAACCCAATTGCCGGTATACATATTGGTTTTATAATACTGTTTAACGGCGTCAGAACGCGCTGAATCGCTTATACCGAACGAGTAACTGCTAGCACCTTCTCCTGCCGAAAAACGCGACCAACCGAGGGCGTTAAGCTGATATCCTGCATAAGAATGACCTTCGAATATAGCGTAGCCTATCGCTTCTAACTTAGCGTCTATATCGGAAGCTACCGTACCTTGCAAATCTGTAAGACCTTTAACCAAGCCGACGAAAGCGTTTGTTCCGCTCCTTTCAAATATATCGCCGTAATCTAAATTGGCTATAGAATATTCGATTATCAAATCTTCGTCGTCGGCAACGGTAACGTCTTTATCGTAATAGATAACGTGACTGCCGCCCCATGCACTTTGATAATTCATTTTTAACGTGCCGTTAAGCCCTGCGCTAAGCGGTGAAATCTTGTCTTTTTCGGTTTCGCCCTCGCTGTTATCTACGTCTATCCATTTAGACGAAAGTTCAGAGCCTTTAAAGTTTTCGCTAAAAATAACAGATTCGCGCTTAGAGGCGCTTGCGTTGTTTATTCCTACCGCTAGCGTTCCGAAAACGCTTAACGTCATAACAACCGCTAATGCTGCTATTATAAATTTTTTACCTAAGGTTTTGCACATATTTTTCTCCTTATTTTTTTTATAATAATCGGGTTATCCGATTTTATTTTTTTACTTTTTTCTTAAACGCATATAAACGTTTTGTTGTCTTTCGTTGTTCGCGATCAGTATTCTACCGCGGGGAACAAATGTTCCATAAGCCGCTTTATACCGTAAACTATCGGAACAAACACTAAAGAGAAG
>CAZXOQ010000142.1:0-2791 GCA_964642415.1 uncultured Christensenella sp.
TTAGCGAATCGCAATTATTAAACGCATACGGGTAAATTTTATAAATTTTTCCTTTATAATCGCTAGGCAATACTAATTCCGTTTTATCTCCTAAGTAGCCCAATAAATAATTAGTGCCGCTTTCGGTGATAAATAAATAATCGTTTACTTTTTCTATCTTAGTGTTTTCCGTTCCGTTATAAACGTACTTTGCATAACACCCTACGTAGCCGTTCTCGGAGCTTCCCTTTTGAATGTTTAAATAACTAGTGTAATCATACACTTCAACGAGCTTATTACATCTCCAAAACGCGCCACCACCGATTGCGACGGTATTATATAACGTTACGCGCGTTAACGCCATGTAAGAATAAAACGCATATTCAGATATTATTTCCGCATTTATAACCGCTTCCGTTACACGGTTATCTCCTATATAAAAATTGGAAGCTGCCGATATCGGGTTAGAATCACTGTTTTTAAACTCTATTTGAACCCAATTATCGATTAATCCGCGGTAATATACGTCTTTTAATGCAGAGCACCCGTAAAACGCATTACCACCGACCACCTTGACTTTTTTACCGAGCGTTACGCTCGTTAAAGCCGTGCAATAATGAAATGCGTTTTCCCCGATTTCGGTTACATTTTCCGGAATAGTCACACTTGTTAAAGAACTACAACCCGCAAAAGCGCTTTTTCTGATACTCGTTACACCGCTTGGAATTGTCACGTTTGTTAAAGAACTACAACCCGAAAACGCATAATCCCCGATATACGTAATTCCGTTCGGAATATCGATTTTTTGCAATGATGAGCAATCGGCAAACGTAGAATCTTTTATCACCTTTACACCGCTCGGAATTGTCACGCTTGTTAAAGACTTACAGCCGCTAAAAGCGCCTTTACCGATTTCGGTTACATTTTCCGGAATTGTCACGCTTGTTAGCGAATCGCAATTATTAAACGCATACCGATAAATATTATAAGATTTTCCTTTATAATCGCTAGGCAATACTAATTCCGTTTCATCGCCTACGTAGCACAATAAATAATTATCGCCGCTTTCGGTGATAAATAAATAATCGTTTACGTTTTCTATCTTAGTGCTTCCTGTTCCGTTATAAACGTATAGCGCGCTAATATAATTAGAGATATCAATATCGCTTTGATTAAATACTTCGATAACGTTAACGCAACCGCTAAAAGCTTCATTATTGATTTTCGTTACACTACTCGGAATAGTTACGCTTATCAAAGAACTGCAACCGTCAAATTCGCGATAACCGATTACCGTTATGCCGTTAGGGATAGTTATTTTACCTTCTACTGCCAACGGAACGTGAACTATTTCTGTTTTTTGTTTGTTATATAAAATTCCGTCTACGCTGCAATAATTTGTATTGCCTTCGGCAACGGTAATGCTTTTTAGCGCAGAGCAGTTATCAAACGCATTGCTTGCGATTTCCGTTACGTTTTCGGGTATACTAACGCTAGTCAGCGTTTCGCACCCCTCAAACGCATAAGCCGATATCTTTGTAGCGGTAGTAAAAGTTACGTCCGTAAGCGGCTTTCCGTTTATATATAAAACGCTCGCGTAATTTAGCGGATCGTTATATCTACCAAAAGTAATTTGCGCCCACTGATCTACCGTTCCGTTATAGATAATTTCTTTTAGTCCGGAATTAAACGCTTTTTCCGGCAAACTTTTTAAACTTGCGGGGAGAGTAACTCTCTCTAATTTATTGCAACCGCTAAACGCGGAGTCGATATACGTTGCGCCCTCACCGATAGTCACTTCTTTTAGTCTTGAACAATTTTTAAATGCATAGCCCCCAAATTCCTCAAACGCACCGTTTATCGTGACCTCGGTTAAAGCGGTACAATTTTCAAAAGCATTATCTTTCAAATACTTAACCGATTCGGGGATTTCTATTTTTCTTAAAGAAACGCAGTTATAAAAGGCTTTTTTTCCTATTGTCGTTAAACTGCTGCCGAGGGTTACCGCCTTCAATTCGCCGCAATCTTCAAAGGCGGATTCCCCTAACCACGTTACGCTATTCGGAATAACTACGCTCTTTAACGCGTTGCAATTTTTAAATGCCGAAGAATCGATATTTTCTAGATTTTTAGATAGCTCGATTTCTTTTAGCTCGGCGCAGTTTTCAAACGCATTTCCGCTTATAGATTTTATGCTATCGGGAAACGTAACGCTTTTTAAGCCGGCGCAGTCTTTAAAAGCCTCTTCCCATATAAAGGTTACACCCTCTTCGATAGTGACGCTTGTAATATCGCTTTTAGAAAAATCATTAACGTATATTACGGCAGTTCCTTCATAATAAGCGGGTATTACGATATCCGTATCCGTACACGTACCGATTGAAACCGAATACTCGCTGTTTACTAACGTATAAGCAAGCCCTTCGGACGGTTTTTTTGCGTGGCAGTTTTCACATTCGCCGTTTTTATAAGAATGTGCCGCCTTTTGTATAACTAAATCCGTTGCGTAAGCTTCTTCTTTATTTCCATTAAAAAGCTTTTCGCATTTCTTGCAAACGTAATGCGCTTTCGTTCCAACCTCGTTGCAAGTGGCGGATTTTTCTTTAACCCATTCGTAACTGTGACTTGCGGGGATTATGAGTTCTTCTTCAGATAATGCCTTTTTATCTTCGTCAAAATTTTTGTAGCAACTAGGGCATTATAGATGCCCCTTTATGCCGGTTGCATCGCAATCGGCATCGAATCCGGCTTCCCATTCGTAGGTGTGATTTGAATCGTCCGGCTCAACGTAATCGCCATCGTAACTGTGTCC
>CAZXOQ010000143.1:0-2697 GCA_964642415.1 uncultured Christensenella sp.
AAGCCTTGCTCCGTGACATCGGCACGGGGCAGCAAGTAGCGGTTTAATTACAAAAAGCTTGCTTGCAAGGGCTTTTGCGCGCAGTATTTCACCGCACGAGCCTTTGCGAAAGCAAAGGGAAGGCGAAAGCCTTGCTCCGTGACATCGGCACGGGGCAGCAAGTAGCGGTTTAATTACAAAAGCTTGCAAGGTTTTATGTTCTTGTGATTTAGATTACGCGGCAAAATTTTTTAAGGAACTAGCACCGCTTATCGGTGTAAAAAATAAAGGTGGATTTTCTATGAACAACTATCAAAATGCGAAAGAAACGTTTTTGAAATGCGGCGTTGATACCGATAAGGCGTTAGACGTGCTTGCAACAATTCCCGTATCTTTACATTGCTGGCAAGGCGATGACGTTACGGGTTTCGATCAAGACGGACCTTTGACCGGCGGTATTCAAGCCACGGGCAACTATCCCGGAAAGGCTAGAAACCCCGAGGAGCTTATGGCTGATTTAGAAGAAGTTATAAAACTTGTTCCTGGCAAAAAGAAAATCAACGTTCACGCATGTTATGCCATTTTTGAAAAGGGTGAATTTGTCGATAGAGATAAAATAGAACCTAAACATTTCAAAAAATGGGTTGAATTTGCAAAAAAACACGGAATGGGACTTGATTTTAATCCTACGTTCTTTTCTCATCCTATGGCGTCAAGCGGATTAACGCTTTCTTCTCCAGATAAAAAGATAAGGGATTTTTGGATTGCTCACGGTAAAGCTTGCGTCAGAATTTCCGAATATTTTGCAAGAGAAACGGGTATTCCTTGCGTTATGAATATTTGGACGGGTGACGGAACAAAAGACGTTCCTGCCGACAGATTAGGACCGAGAATGAGGTATAAAGAATCTATTGACGAAATTTTATCAGATTACGATAAAAATCTCGTTAAGCCTTGCGTAGAAAGCAAAGTTTTCGGTATAGGTGTAGAAAGTTATACCGTCGGCAGCGCGGAGTTCGCTCTTTCGTATGCGGCGCATAAAGGATGTTTGCCGCTTATGGATAACGGACATTATCATCCGACGGAAGTCGTTTCCGATAAGATTCCGGCGTTGTTATGCTTTTTCCCTGAAATTGCGCTTCACGTTACGCGTCCCGTACGTTGGGATTCCGATCACGTGGTTGCGTTAGACGACGAAACTAAAGAAATCGCTAAAGAAATAGTAAGAAACGACGCGTTGAATCGCGTATATATCGCTCTTGACTATTTTGACGCGTCTATAAACCGCATTGCGGCTTGGACCGTCGGGGCGAGAAATATGCAAAAGGCGCTTTTATACGCGCTTTTACAGCCAAACGCTAAGCTTAAGCAAATGCAAAACGACGGCAATTATACGGAGCTTTTCGTAACGCAAGAAGAAATGAAGTTTATGCCTTACGGTGACGTTTGGGAAGAATATCTTAAAAGACAAAACGTTCCTTCTTCGGATTGGTACGAAGAGGTTAAAAAATACGAAAAAGACGTTCTTTCAAAAAGAGCATAAACAAAGTTGCAGTCGTTTTTTTAGCGGCTGATAACAGCAAATAACCTCGCGGATAATTTCTCCGCGAGGTAAAACAATTATGAAAAAATGTGTGTTTAAGGAGAAAATTATGCAGCAAACAATAAAAGATTTAGTGGATATTTCGGCTTATGCCGGTTCGCGCGCGGATTACACGCAAGGCGGTGGCGGAAATACTTCGGTAAAAAACGATAAAGAGCATATTATGCTTATAAAGGCGTCGGGGTATAGACTTAAAGATATAACGCCTAACAATGCTTACGTTGCGGTTAATAAGACAAAGATTTTCGATTATTATAATTCGGTAGATTTATCCGTGAAAAAAGATTACGAAAAAGAAAGCGCGGAGGTTTCTTCGCAATCGGTAATATCGGTTAGCAATATGCCTACTCTTCGTCCGAGCGTAGAAGTCGGATTCCACGCGATATTAAAAAAATACGTAATACATACACATTCGGTATATGCCAATATTCTTACTTGCAGTCAAGAGGGCGAATCCCTTGCGGATAAACTGTTTGAGGGCAAAGACTACGGTTACATATTTTTACCGTATATCAACCCCGGATTCGAGCTTACTCTCGCAATGAAAAACAAGATTGAAGAATACGTTAGACAAAACGGAAAATATCCCGAAGTTATTTTTATGAAAAACCACGGATTGGTTGTTAACAGCGACTATTTAGATAGGGTTAAAGCGCTTAATACTGACGTAAACGAAACTATAAGAGAATATTTTAATCTTTTAGACGATTTTAGAGAGGTTTCTTTGAAAGAGGAAGCCGACGGATTTGTTTCCGAAACGAAAATAGTTCGTCAGTTTATACTGGAAAACGGCTTGAATAAAGAGTTTTTAGATAAATATCCGTTATATCCCGATCAGTTGGTGTATTTAAACAATATTTTGGCGTTTTCACCGGAAAAGCTTGTTATAAAAGAGGAAACGGCACATTACGTTACTGATAAAAAACAAGCCGTTACGTTAGAAGAAACGCTTGCCGCGTATTTATTCGTTATATCCGTTATTAAGAGAAACGGGCTTACGGTTTCTACAATGAATCAAAAAGAAGTTGATTTTATTAATAATTGGGAAGCCGAAAAATACCGTAGATCTGTAAAATAAAGGTGCTAATCCCCGTAGCTTAAGCAAAAGCTTTTGT
>CAZXOQ010000144.1:0-2685 GCA_964642415.1 uncultured Christensenella sp.
TTTTTACCTATTCAAATCACCGTTTTACGCTGTTTTTAACGCTAAATATTATAATAAAAGCCTTTTATCGGCAAGCGTAACTTTTGCAAATCCTAACAATTGGCGTATAAACAACTCCGTCTCTTATTTTGTGCTTACTAATATAGCCCAAAACGCAACCTATTTAAAAGATTCTTATTGTAGATATTATTGGTTTCGCAGTGTGTGAATATTCAAAAAAAGATTTATAAGGAGATTATATGAGCAAAGGTATTATTTATAAAACGGTTGTAAAAGAAAAAAAAGCCGTATCGTATTATATAAAACTTGAAAAAACCACCAAGAATGTTATGCAACCCAAAAGTTAGACAAACTTTTGGAGGTGCATAACACAAGCGGTGGTTTTGATTAGTTTTTGATTTTACCAAGGTTTTTTAGAATTATTCTAATATTCCTTTATTTTTCTAAAATCGCAAAGCTTTGCGGTTTTAACGTTATGGTATTTCCGTTAAAATCGCAATTGATTGACGCTAAAACCTTTTTATAGGTAACGTTGCGTTCAAACGTTTTATCCGACGGATTGACTATAACGATCGCGCCGCATTTTTCGTTTTCGCGCTCGAATATCGCGGGATATCCCGTTTCGATAAATTTTTGCGAAGCAGACGCGTTAAAACAAGAATATTCTTTTCTGATTTTTATTACCTTTTTAACCGTATTCAAAAGAGAATCTTCTTCATTTTCTTGCGCGGCAACGGATATGTTCTTTTGTTTAGAAACCGGCAAATAGGTACTCTTTTTTTCGCTAAATCCGCGACCTTTTTCTTCCGTCCAAAGCATAGGCGTTCTTGCGCCCGTTCTTACCGAACCGCCGTCTTTGCTGACGGAGAAATTATGTTCTATACCCAGCTCGTCGCCATAATAAATTAGCGGAACTTGCTTTATGGTAAGCAAAAACGCGAGAGCGGTTTTAAGTACGGCTTGGTCTTTGCCTTGAGAAATTCTTATTTCGTCATGCGTGCCCGTAGGCGCGGTGAACATTCCCTTTTCGCCGAGTTTAGAGTATAAGAATTCGGCGTATTTTACAAAATCGGCTAAATCACCCTTTCCCTCTTTAGAAAAATAATTATAACCGCGCTCGTAATATTCGCCTAAATTTGTTCCCTTTTCGTTTCTTGACAAAGTGTTAAACGCAAACGTATCGTGCGTTAAAAAATCCATATCGAAGCCGCATTTCGCAATAGAATCTTGCGGAACAACCCATTCGGCAATATACACCTTGTCTGAATATTCGCTTCTAAGCGTGCCGAGAATATCGTTCCAAAGCCATTTTATGCCGTCTAAACCTTCGGTTGTATCTTCAAACGCCTTGTCGCCGTCAAACCGCTTTCCGTCTTTTACTAAAGAAGCAGCCATATCTACCCTAAAGCCGTCTACCCCTTTATCGAGATAAAAACGCATTACGTTTTTAATCTCTTCTCTGAGCGGTTTTAAGCGTTCGTCCGTATAATGAAGTTTCCACGGATTTTTTTCGTCCGTTTGGTTAAAACCGTAATTGAGTGCCGGCTGACTTGCGTAATAATTTTTCATATAGCCGCCGTCGCGCTTCGTAAGACCGTAAATCATCTCGGGGTAACCTTCAAAGTTAGAATTTGTCCAAATATAATAATCCGAACACTCGTTTCTTCTTGCCGCACCCGATTTTTTGAACCATTTATGGACGTTAGACGTATGCCCTATAACAAGGTCTAAAACGACCTTTATGCCGTTGCGGTGGAATTCTTCGATCAACTCTTCTAAATCGCGCATTGTTCCGAACTTTTTATCTATTTCGCAATAATCGGCAACGTCGTATCCGCCGTCTTTAAACGGACTTTTATATATCGGATTAAGCCAAACCGCGTTTACGCCCAAATCCTTTATATATCCGACTTTTTGTTTTATGCCTATCAAATCGCCCACACCGTCACCGTTTCCGTCGTAAAAAGAGGTCGGATAAATTTCGTAAAAAACAGCGTCGTCAATCCAATTTAACATTTTATTTTTTCCATCCTTTATAGGTTTTCGATTATTATATAAGCGTCACCCTGCGGCAAATTGAGTTCCATTTTATCGCCGAAGCGCTTTTCTTTGCTATCCCTATGCAAAACAGTATAACTCATTTCTTCGTTAAAGTAAAGCGTTTCGTTTAATCTTTCAGAGATAGAATTGTTTACGACGATATACATATTATATCTTTTATCTTCTTTATAATAATCGAAGCAACCGATAAACAAATCTCCTCCGGACACCCCTTTTATGTTGCCGAAAGAAGTTATTTCGTCTTCTTTTACGGGCATTTCGTTATTGGGTGTTTTGCCGAATAACATATATCCCTTAAAATCCGCGTTAAGAATATACTCGTCTAAAAACAACAATTCTTTGTTGATTTGCTGAACAAGATAATAGTTGGTGGTTTTTTCGCCGCTTTCGTGTATGCACATTTTTTTGTATACGGGCGCGGCGCACCAATAAGTAAAATAGCATATCCCCTTGGTGTTATACGCAAGCGCGGTGTTAACCTGCCAACGCAATTCGCCTTCGTTAGGAACTCTGCCCGACGTATCCCAAATACCGTTTTGAACGAAACATATTAAAGGCAAATTAGCCTTTTTGCTGTATTTATAAGATAAATGCAATTGCAAAAAGTATTGATCTAAAAGATAC
>CAZXOQ010000145.1:0-2680 GCA_964642415.1 uncultured Christensenella sp.
GTTATAGATAAAAAGAAAATAATATTGCAACCCAACGTAAAAACCGCGGGGGCTTATCCCGTTACCGTAAAAATTTCACCGGAAGAAACGGCTAAAATAACCGTAAACATTATTAACTGAGTTTTATATGAGAAAAAACAAAAAGAAACAATCGGTAGTTTTTTCCGTTATAGAGGTAGAAGAAAACAGCTCCGAACCGAAAATAGTAGAGCTGTCTGAAAAAGACTATAACGAAAGAATGGCTAGCGGAGAAACGAATATTCACACAAACGCTGCCGTTTCGGCTGAAAACGAAAAAAGCGTAGGCAAACAAATGGTTATGTCTAAAGTTTTCGGATTTAACGATAAAGATTCCGTTTCTAAAAGACAAAAGCTATTTAAAAAAATAACCACGTGGGTTTTTATAATTTTAGTCCTAGGCGTCCTCGCTTGGACGGCGTATAACGACTTCTTTTCGGAAAAGAAACAACTTCCGCCGAAAGAATATTGGGCGGAGATTTTTTCGGCTAGGTGGTTTTATATTTTGCTCGCGATGCTTTCGCTTTTACTGTGTTATTCGTTAAAAGCGGCGAAACATTCGCTTGTTTCGTTCAATCTAACGGGCAAATGGAATTTCAAAACCTGCTTCGGTACAAGCGTTATCGGTCTTTATTATAACTACGTAACGCCGCTTGCGGTCGGCGGTCAGCCCTTTGAAATTTATAACCTGACCAAACACGGTTTTTCGGGCGGCGAAGCGTCTTCTATGACTCTTTCGGCGTTTATATTGCACCAAATAGCGTTCGTTATATGCGGATTCGTTTCTTTGGGGCTTTTTATCGGGAATACGCTGGGTATCCCCGATAATATGATTTCCGCAATACCGAAGGTGATTTCCGTGATAGCTACGGTGGGGCTTTTATTAGCGTTTTCCGTTCCGCTGTTCGCGATATTGTTTTCCTTCAACTCTAAAGTGGGAGAGAAAATCGTTTCGTTCGTATTTAAAATAGGAACGAAACTCAAGTTAGTTAAAAACCCGGCGGAAACAAAAACCAGAACGCTTAAGAACCTTACAACCAACGCCAACTGTCTTAAAAAGCTCGCAAGCAACCCCTTGGTTTTCGCTTTAGATTTTATAATGAGCTTCGCCGAACATTTGTCGTTATGTTCTATCGCCTATTTTACACTCAAATTTTTCGGCTTCAATTGGAATGCGAACAATTTATTTATAGAATGGCTTCAAGTAGTGCAGTTGTGCTTTATTCTTTACGCGGCGATTTCTTTTATCCCTACGCCGGGCAATTCGGGCGCTGCAGACTTATCCTTTTATTTGCTGTTCGACACGGGCTTAGGATTAAGCGGAACTAACGTTTACGGCGGTCTTGCCTTCCCCGCAATGATCGTTTGGAGAATACTTAGCTTTTACGGTTTTATAATCATAGGATTTATTTTTACGACCGTTACAAGAAAACGCAATCAAAAGAAAATTCAAGAGGGACTGAATTAGTTCTGATTGCATACGCTAAACGTTAAAGTTTATCGTAAAATAAAAACGTAATAGGTTTTTATAAAAAACGAACGCGCTAGCTTTTGTTAGAAACGAAAGTTAGCGCGCTATTTTTATGTTTTTTTATTGAATACTTATAATCTAATTAACCCGTTCTTAAAAACGGCTCTTTTCGATTAGTCTAGTTGCGAAACGGTCTTTTTCAGTTATTACAACCGTCTTTGACTACCGCGCTTGCGCGCGAGATTGCCACGGCAACAATGTTGCCTCGCAATGACGAGGTGAGTAACACTTGTGCTTTAGATTGCCACACAAAACTCCGTTTTGCGTGGCAATAACGAGGTGTTTGCTCTTTGCCTTTTCACGTCATTGCGGACGGCTTTGACGGACTAGTCCATCGTAGCGTAAGCGGAGATGTGCCGAGCGTTTGCAGGACGCAACGCGGTATTCTCTTTTTTTTACGTTATTACACCCCTTTCGTCATTGCGAGGAGCAAGGCAATTAGACTTGTTCCGTGGCAATCTCAACCGCTTTGCTTTCTTATTCTTCTGTATCTGCCCAAATGGCGGGAACGCCGTTTTCAAAATGCCAATGGTCGATAAAATCAACAGAATTATCGGGAATGGTTTCGCTGTAATAATAGATTTCGGCATAAATCAAATTGTTGTTACCGAATTTTACGTCTGTATTCTCCCACTCGGCTTTTGTTCCGCCGTAATAAACATTCGCTATCGGACAACAATAGAACGCATTTTCACCGACTTCCTCGACTTTTTTACCGAGCGTTACCTCTCTTAATCCGCTACAACAGTAAAACGCATTTTCACCGATTTTAGTTACGCTATCGGGAATAATTATACTAATTAAAGAATTACAATAATAAAAGGCGTTTTCCCCTATTTCGGTTACAGTATCGGGAATCGTAACGTTAACAAGCGATTTACATTCGTAAAAAGCACTTTCTCCGATAACCTCTATGCTTTGGGGGAAATTCATACTTGTCAAAGCCGTGCAACCGGCAAACGTAGAATCTTTTATCACCTTTACGCCGCTCGGAATTGTCACGTTTGTTAAAGACTTACAACCGCTAAATGCGCCTTTACCGATTTCGGTTATTCCTTCGGGGATTGTCACGCTTGTTAGCGAATCGCAATTATTAAACGCATACGGGTAAATTTTATAAATTTTTCCTTT
>CAZXOQ010000146.1:0-2658 GCA_964642415.1 uncultured Christensenella sp.
ATTATAAGCACAGTGTAAAGCGAAGCCATAGATTCGCCTATTCCACTTTCGGAAAGCGTTTTAAACTTAACAAAGTGATAGTCCATAAACGGTTTTATGTTTTTTCTAGCTCCGATTAAAGCGTTAAGGCGTATTATAACGGCTTTTTTATTTGTATAATGAATAGCCAAACCTTCGGGAATTTTTTCTATATAACCGCCGAGAATTTTAATTACGCCGTATAGATATATACCGAAAAAAATTTTACGGTGCTTTTTTATCACGGCAACGTTTATGCTTATATTTAACGGCAATATCATTATGCAAACTATTATAAATAACTTTATCATTATTTTAATATTCTCAAAAAAAATATTATTATGTAAAAATCGCCCCAAGTGAAATACATTCTAAAAGCAGCTAAACTTTCGGTATGAACAACTTGGGACGATTTTTTATAAAATCAAGATTTAAATTATTATATTGTATCTACTTCTTCGCCTTTAAGAAAATCAGGTAGTTCTTCTTCGGAGATATCCGGCAAGTCAAAATCGTCGTTTTGCGAAGATTTTGAAGATTCTTCGATAGAGTCGGTTGGCAAGCTTTCCGTTGCGGCTACGCTATCTTTCGGATCTTCTTCAATGTAGACGTCTTTTTTGTACAAATAATCGTCTACATCGTCATTTGCGCCGTGAATAAGTTTAATACGGCTAATAAGTTCTTCGTAATCGGGCAATTCGTCTAACGAAGAAATTTGAAAGCGTTTTAAAAATTTATCGGTTGTTCCGAATAAAACGGGTCTTCCGACAGCGTCTTTTCTACCAACAGGCTCAACTACGCCAAGTTCTAACAGTTTTTGAAGCGCGTATTCGCTATTGCCCCTTATGTCTTCGAGGTCGATTCGCGTAACGGGTTGCTTATAAGCGATTATTGCGGCAACTTCGAGCATGCTTTTAGAAAGCTCGCGTTCTTTTATCGGGTTAAGCACCGAAGAAACTTCTTCCGCGTAAACGGGATTTGAGCAAAACTGTAATTTTTTATTAAATTTAAGCAGCTGTATTCCGCTATTTTCGCCATATTTCTTTTGAAGCTCTTCTACGCATTGCAAAAGTTCTTTTTCGGTTATGTTAAGTTTTTCGGTTATATCCGAAATAGCGACTTGCGCGCCGGAAACAAAAAGTATAGATTCAATTATATTCGTCAATTTCTCCGAGTTCTTCATTTCTATCATCCCTTATAGTAAGCGTTATATCGTCAAAAACACCGGTTTGTTCTACCGTTATGTATTGTAATTTCAAAAGTTCTAACATCGCTTGAAAAGTCGTAATAAGTTCCGTTCGCGTATAACGGTGCGGAAACATTTCAAAAAAACTTACGCTTTTTTTATCCAATAAAACGCTGCGTATTTGTTCTACTTTATCTTTTACGGTAAAAACCTCTTTCGGAATTTCTTTAAGAGTATTTTCGCTGCGTTTTTTGTCGTCAACGCGCATCATTAATTTTGAAAACGCGGCAATCAAACCTTCAAGATTGAAATCGTTATATACGATTTTTACGTCGCCGACGTTTTTATCGGGTTCTTTATAAAATCTTAAAACGTTTTCTCTATCCTTAAGTTTTTCGCTTGCTTCTTTAAACAGTTTGTATTCTTCTAGTTGCCGTATAAGCGCTTGCTCGGGATCTTCAAAGTCTTCGGTAAATTCTTCTATTTTAGGTAAAATAGATTTAGATTTAATCTCAAGTAAGGTTGCAGCCATATTAAGATAGTCGCTTGCTTTATCTACGTCTAACTTTTCAAGACCGTCCATATACTGTAAAAACTGAGAAGTAACCTCTGAAACGAAAATATCTTTAATTTCGATTTTTGCCTCTTTGATTAGGTGAAGCAAAAGGTCGAGCGGTCCTTCAAAATTTTCAAGTTTTGTAGAATAATCTACGTTAGATTCAAATTCCGCCATTAAAAAAACAACCCCCAAAACATATAAATCGGTCGTGAAATAATTCCTACGACAAACCGTATTCCGATATTTAAAAAATCAATTTGCGGCACGTTGAATATATCAGCGATAATGCTTAAAGCAAAAAAAGCATAAAGCAAATATTTCCCCTTATATTTCAAAAAGTTATATACGGGATTTTGTCTTTTAGTAAGAGCGTCTATTGCCATAAATCCGTCAAGCGGAAATACTGGAATAAGATTAAAAACGCAAAATACTAAACTCATATTACATACGTAAAACAACGCAAGTTGAATTGTAATGGTGAAATATCCGATTTGAGGTAAATATGCAAAAGCCAATAAATATAACGGATAAGCTAAAAAAGCGAGAATATAATTTGCGCAAACGCCGGCAATCGCAACAAGAAAACGCCCCCTTTTTTGGTTTGTAAAATTATAAGGGTTTACGGGAACGGGTTTTGCCCAACCGAAACCGGCAATGACGAAAAAAACCAATCCGATCGGATCAAAATGCGCCAAGGGGTTTAAAGTGCATCTACCGGCAAGTTTTGGTGTTAAATCACCGTTTTTTACCGCTACGATAGCGTGCGCGTATTCGTGAATCGGTAAAACAATAATTAATGCAAGAAATACTGAAATATATTCTATAATTTTCATAACAACCTTATTACCGTGATTTTAAAAATAGATACTATAAAAGAAACATAATACATATACAT
>CAZXOQ010000147.1:0-2627 GCA_964642415.1 uncultured Christensenella sp.
TTCTTTTTATTTAGAGTATTATAAAGATAATGATTTTATAATAGGAGAGAATTGGCAATATGATACAAAAAAGAAGAAAAATAGCTATACTCGGCACCGGTAACGTCGGAGCAACCATTGCTTACACGCTCACTCTTTCCGGTATTTGCTCGGAAATACTGTTGGTAGACATAAACAAAGAAAAGGCTTCCGGCGAAGCGCTCGATCTCTCGCAATGCGCCGCTTGCACTCCTTCGGTTAAAGTTTGGAGCGGTGAATATGCAGACGTTGCGGGTTCGGATATCGTTATCGTAACTTTCGGCGTAGGCAGAAAACCCGGTCAATCGAGATTGGATCTCGCTAAAATCAACGTTGGTATTTTACAAGGCGTTATGCCCGACGTTGCTAAAATCGCACCCGACGCGCTTTACGTTATCGTAAGCAACCCCGTAGACGTTCTTACGTACGCTACGCTTAAATGCACCAACCTTTCGCCCAATCAGGTTATAGGTTCAGGCACGCTTCTCGATTCTAACAGACTTGCTAAGTTCGTTGCGGACTATTGCAAGGTTGACGCGTCTAACGTTAACGCGTTCGTTATCGGCGAACACGGCGACGCTTGCATGGCTCCTTACAGCTTATGCACCGTTTCCGGTTATCCCGTTAAAGAATACTGCAAAAACTTTATGGGCATTTCCGAAGACAAAATCGATGAAGAACTTGCTAACCTTTATTCCGAAATGGTCGCTTCGGGCGCACAGGTTATAAAGGCTAAAGGGGCTACTTTTTATGCGATAGCGGCTTCCGTTGTTAAGCTTGTTAAGGCTCTTCTTGCGGATACACATACTTTGCTTCCGCTTTCTACCGTTCTTCACGGCGAATACGGCGCTAATGATCTTTGCATGGGCGTTCCCTGCATAGTTGGCGGTTCCGGTCTTGAAAAGGTTGTCGAGCTTCCCGTAACGGCTGAAGAAAAGGCTGTATTGGCTGAAAAGGTTGCTTCTCTCAACGCAACGTACGATACGCTCGGTATCAGAAAATAATTTTTAATCGGTAGATTAACGAAAGGGAGTAGTTTTCGCTAATAAAGCGCGCGCCATCGTCAAGACGGGTTTTTGCCTCGGTGTCGCGGATCGGAAAACTAAACGATTTAACGAGACTTTCGCCGCAATTACTGCGAGAGTCTCGTTTTTTGCCTCATTAGAGTTGTTGCGAACCGTTTGACGGAGAAATAAAACGAAAAGCGATTTTTCTTATTTTGACGTGACTCTAACGACGGAGAAAAGCGGACAACTCTAACGGTTGTCTCTATCTTAAAAACAAAAAAACCGACGATAGGTCGGTTATATTACGGTTTACTTATGAAGGTTTTTATTTTATGTGTTTTTATTGCGATGTACGTGTTTATCGTTGCTTTCTCTAAGTATAAAACGATAATAACGGGAATAGCCGCTCTACTGTGCGGCGGCGGATGTTTGATTTCGGGAATTATGTCTTTTTCGGGATTGTTTTTCTCAATCGATTTCAACGTCGTGCTTATGCTTCTCGGAATAATGGTAACGGTGGGTATTTTTTCCGATTCGGGAATGCCTAATAAACTTGCGGATAAATTGATTGCAAAAGTGCCTAACGCTTTGGTTGCGTTCGCGTTGCTTTCTGTTCTTAGCGGTTTCGTTTCGGCATTTATCGATAACGTTGCCACGGTATTGATGATTGCGCCTATCGGAATCGCCATCGCAAAAAAAGCGGAAACGTCGCCCGTTCCCGTGATAATCGCAATTGCCGTTTCGTCTAATTTACAAGGCGCCGCAACGTTGGTTGGGGATACTACTTCTATTATGTTGGGTAGCTACGCCGATATGAGTTTTTTCGATTTCTTCTTTCTTAACGGCAAGTTTTCGATTTTTTGGGCGGTAGAATTGGGCGCGCTTCTTACCGTTCCCGTTCTTTTGTTTGTTTTTAGAAAAAACAATAAAAAAATCGCGTTGGAATCAGAAGAAATAGTAGTTAAATCGGTTTTTCCCATGGTATTATTGCTGCTTAATATAGCGTTGCTTATAGGTTTTTCTTTTATACCGAGCAAAATAGAACTTACGAACGGGCTTATTTGTTTGGCGGTTGCCGCCGTAGGGCTTAGTTGGTATGCGGTAAAAAATAAAAAAAATACGGCTAAAATGCTTGCGGATTCCGTTGATTATTCTACCGTGTTTTTTTTGCTTTTCCTTTTTATCGTGGTGGCTACGGTAGATAAGGTCGGTATAATCGCCGATATTAGCGATATATTTGTTAAGATAGGAAACGGCAACGTGTTTTTATTGTACACGATAATAGTGTTCGGTTCGGTATTGTTTTCGGCGGTAATAGATAATATCCCTTACGTGGCAACGATGTTGCCGGTTGTTAAGGGATTGGCTGCGGGGCTGCCTGCCGTTTCGCCTTACTTATTATATTTCGGATTGTTATGCGGCGCTACGCTCGGCGGAAACCTTACGCCCGTAGGCGCTTCGGCAAACGTTGTGGGTATAGGTATTTTGCAAAAAGAGGGGTATTCTGTTAAGAATTCCGACTTCTTTAAGATAGGTATACCTTTTACGATAGTGGCGGTTTTAGGCGGATATCTATTAACGTGGTTTGTTTGGGGCGTTTAG
>CAZXOQ010000148.1:0-2607 GCA_964642415.1 uncultured Christensenella sp.
AGCGAAGTCTTTAACTTCGTCGGCGACGTCTTCGGCTTTGTTTTGTACGGCGGAACTTTCGTTATGGACTACGCGCCGAGCGTGTATATTTGTTTAGACGGCGAAGCGACGATAATCGGCGAAAATTACGAACGAAAAATAAAACGCGGCGATTATTTTTATTTGCCGTTCGTAGCGGAAAATAAATTTACCGTAACGGCGGCAAAAAAAGCGACGCTAATAGAATGTTTGCCGAGCGAACAAAAATAAGCGTTAAAATAGGAGTTTTTGCGATAATTTCTCGAAAAAAGTCGAAGCGATATTTATATCGTTTGACAAAACGCTTAAAAAAAAGTATAATGTAACCGAAAAAGTTTATTAAAAGGAGTTGACGTTATGTCAAAGGTTTGTTACAATTTTATTAGACAGACAGGCAGACAAGGGTAATTCTGCCGTTTGTATTTTTTGCATACGTAATATCAAAAAAATTAAAAGTCGTTAGGCAACGCGTTTTTGCTCGTTGTCAAGCGACTTTTTGTTTTAAAACGTTAAAAAACTAAAGGGGGAAACCTAAATGAAAAAAACTGCTTTATTATTAACTGCCGCGGCGTGCGCTTTTTCTATTGTCGGACTTTTTGCTTGCGACAACACGCCCGAACCCGAACCGGAGCCTACGCCGGAAGGACCTACGCACGAATGTTCTTTCGTTTTAGAAAAAGCAGACGATAAATATCTCGCAACCGCCGGTGCTTGTCTTGAAAACGCGACGTATTATAAATCTTGCGAATGCGGAGAAATGGGTGCTGAAACTTTTTTGTTTTTAGGTAACCACTCTTTCGGTGAGAACGACGTTTGCACGGTATGCGGCAATCACAAAGCGACTGATGGCTTAGAATACGCTATAACCGACGACCACGCTTACGTAAAAAGCGTTAACGGCGTAACGGACGAAGTAATATATATCGACAGCGTATTTAACGGGTGCCCCGTAACGGGTATAATTAAAACGTCGTTTAAAGATTGTAAAACCTTAAAGAAAGTCGTTATCCCCAACGGCGTCGTTAAAGTAGGCGAAAATGCGTTTGAAGGTTGTTCGGCTTTAACCGATGTGGATGTCTCGGACAGCGTAGAAATTTTGCCCGCAAGCGCGTTTGACGGTTGCACTGCGCTTGAGTATAAAGAATTTGGCAACGCGTATTATTTTGGCAACCCGACAAATAATTATTTGTGGTTTATAAAAGTGAAAAATACCGATATAACGACGTGTACTATAAGTAAAGATTGCAAGTATACGTTTGACGACGTATTTAAAGGTTGTGCAAAGTTAGAAAGTATAACCGTAGAAGAAGATAACGCCGTATTCGCAAGCCAAGACGGTATACTTTATAATAAAGAAAAGACGGAATTTAAGTGCATTCCTCTTAATCTCAAAGGTGAAGTAACTATTCCCGAAACTATAGCGAGTACAGACGTAACAAAATTTGAAAGTTGTTTTGCTCTCGAAAAAATAACGTTTGCGAAAGATAACACCACGTATGTGTGCAAAGACGGCGTGTTTTATAGCGAGGACAAAAAGAACATTGTGTACGTTTCGCGCAGTATAACGGGTGAAGTAACGTTGTTCGATGATTTAACGAGTATAGGGGCGGAAGCGTTTAAAAACCGCACGGGCTTAACCAAGATAAATATTCCCGAATCGGTAACGAGTATAGATAAAACGGCGTTTGACGGTTGCGCTAATTCGATATATAAAGAAGAAGGAAACGCTTATTACTTAGGCAATGAAACTAATAGTTATTTATGGCTTATCAAGGCAAAGAGTACCACTATAACGGAATGTACGATAAACGAAGATTGCAAACATATTTGTTACGGCGCGTTTGACGATTGCTCCAATTTGACCGTAATAAGTTATAACGCGAAAAATTGTGCGGATATGATAGGCGGCGGTGCATTTGGGATGAGTTATATAAACGGAAAAGAAGTAACCGTAAAAATCGGCAAAGACGTAAAGCGTATTCCGTCGTATATGTTCTATTTCGCGTAGACGGCAACTAAGGTTGAGGTTGAAAGCGGTTCCACGTTAGAAAGCATCGGCGATTATGCGTTCTATTATTGCATAAAAATAACGAGCATAGATATACCCGCAAGCGTAAACAGTATCGGCAAATATGCGTTTAATCGTTGCACCGCGCTTAAGACGATAAATTTTGGCGGAACTAAGGAGCAATGGAACGCTATAGCAAAGGGTGAAAACTGGACCGGGTATATGGGCGATTATAATTATTGTATGCACTGACGGAGAAGTTGAATAAAGAATAATTGGTTTTATATCAATACGCCCGCCGCGTTTTATAGCCAAAACGCGGCGGGCGCAAATTTTTTAAATTAAAACTCGTCAATCTCTTTTTCGTATCTGTCAAAAAGGTTATAGCGTTCGGGGTGGACGAGCGCGGTGTATAGCATATCTCGGATATTGGGTACGGTTTTTGCTATTTGTTTTATTTCGTCTTTAACGAAAGCGCGCTTAGTGTTTTTATCCGCGGGGCATTTGCTTTTTATTACGGGCAAATCTTTTGCAACGGGAGAAATATCCGATTCTTCTATCATAATCATAGGTCGTATAAG
>CAZXOQ010000149.1:0-2589 GCA_964642415.1 uncultured Christensenella sp.
GTGTATAACCGCGTAATTGCCGTTGTTATAGCTGACGCTTTGCGGTCTGTTTAGATCGAAAGTTTCAACTTCGCTTACGGGTAAAATCCTTTCACCCGATGCCGCGGCGGACTCAGAGTCTGCGCTCGCCGAAGAAAAAGCGACGGCGCATGCCGAACATAAAAATATTAACACCGACAATATAAAAAATGGTAAAGCTTTTGTTTTCATAATATTAATTTTATCACATAATTATTATTTTGTCATTATTATTAGCGATATTTTTACAAAAACGGACAATTTTATCTTTAAAAACAACTTACCCGTAGGGAAAATTTTTTCTTTTTATTTTTTAAATATGACAGCAACAGTCAACATTCCCTGATATACTGAACACGAAAGCGAACAAATGTTCGCAAAATTTCCTTTGCGCGGTCATAAAGTATTGACTTCGGGCGGTTACGGTATTTATAATGCACATGCGTAGGAAAAGAAAAAATTTATAGGGAGTTATAAAAAATGAAAAGTTTGTATGCAAAAGTTGTACTGTATTTTTATCCGTGTGCCGACAGCCTTACGGAGCAAATTGACGAGATAGTTGAAAGAAGGGCTTTTTATTCTATGCGCGATTTTTCGCCGTGTGAAGAACAGTGCCTTAAAATATTAGCTCTTACGGATCGCAAAATTTTGATATTAAAACTGAAAGAGATTGTCGAAAAAACACTTAAAGCGTTCACAAAAGACGAACTGTTGTTGCTTGATTATAAATATTTCAAAAAGATGCCCGTCGAGGCTTACGCTTCGGTTGATTTTTCGGAAAGAAAATATTTCAGACGTCAAAAAAACCTTTTAAAACGCTTTGCGGTATATGCCGAAAAGGAGGGATTAACCGACGAGGTTTTCGAGAGGGATTATCTATCGATAGACTTTTTTAGAGAAGTGAAAAGGAGAGAAGAAAAACGCTGCCTTGCGTATGATAAAAAGAAAAAAGCCTTTGCGGGCGGTAAGATCGATAACGCTGTTGAGGTTAAATCCGAAGCGCCGTGTAAAAAAAGATTATCGGCATAACGCTATGCCGATAAATAAAGGGTAAAGTGCTTTAACGTTGCGGTTATTCGTAGTCGCTTTCGTCATAATAGCCGCGCGTTTTTTGCCTAGGTTTGCCTTTAAAGGCAACTAAAAGCGCGATTATTCCGGCAAAAGATAAACAACCGATTATAGCAATTCTAAGCCCGTTGTTATCTATCTTGTCAGAGGTATCGTTTTTGCTGCCCGTCGGGTTTTGTTCGGGTTCGGGTTCTTTTACGATAAAGGTAAGTTCGTTCGGGTGATTAGGAATTGCAAATGGTATTATATCCGATTCTTTAACGTAGCCTAAGCGGTCGTTATAGCTTACGTAATATATTCTTGAACCGTTTGCCGTGAGCAAAAAGCCGTAATAACGCATGTTCCTTTCGGGGAAAAGGTATTGCCTTACGTTTGTAAGTTCAGAATCGGAATATAAAACCGCGGTGGACGCTGTTGTTATCTCTAATTCAACGAATGGGTTTTTGACTTCTAATCCGTCATAAAAAAGCATATCCGACGGAACGTACCCGTCAAGCGCCGCGGTATAGCCCGTTCCGTTTATTTCGACTCTGGTAAAATTTCCGCTTTTGCCTATAACTTTTACGTAATAGGTATACGGCAAATAAAACAAGGGCGCGCTTTCCGTCGGACTTGCAAAAAAGGGTGTGTCTTCGGTGATTACGCGCATATAAGAGTAACCGTTTTCGGCATACGCTTTGATATTTACGTTTGCGGTCGAAAGAAAATACGGCAACGTTATAGCCGCAGATATCGCAATGCATAGCAGTTTTTTCATATTTTACCTCGGATGTAAATTGTAGTATAAATTTACCGTAAAGCTATGCATAATAAACACGTAAAAGGGGATATATCGTCGAAAAAGTCTTTTAGTAAACAAAAAGTGGAGAAAAAAGTTTATTAGAGTTATCGCAAAACAATCACTTTAGGTTATTGCGGATTGCATCACATTGTTGGAGTTGTTAAAAAACGACCGCTTTTCGCCTACGTTATTATGCTCTTATAGGGCTTGTGCATACTACGCGTTTGATTTTTTTCGGGGGCGAAAAAAAAGATAAAAAATTCTCAGGAGGAGAAAAAAAAGAAAATGAAAAAAACAGTAACAAGGCTCATCGCCGTTATGCTAAGCGCAATAACCGTTTTCGGTTTTGCCGCATGCGGCGGTGGCGAAGATGTCGTAGGAACGTATAATTACGACTATACGATATCTAACGAAAAGATCACGTATACTTTTTATTCTTCGCAATCTCAGTTTACCGATCACGAAAACGATAAGGTAATAAAGTTTTTAGAAGAAAAATTTAACGTGAAAATTAAGCTACAGAACGGTGGCACGGAATTCCGAAAGCTCCTTTCTACGAAGCTTTCGGCGGATAAAAACGTTCCCGACCTCGCCTATTTGATTCCTACGGAATCGAGCTTCGTCGATTGGGTAGATAAAGGATATTTCGTACCGCTCAACGGCTATCTTGACAAGATAGAAGAGGAAACGGGTTCTTCCGCGCTTAAAAATATGCTTAACAC
>CAZXOQ010000150.1:0-2550 GCA_964642415.1 uncultured Christensenella sp.
TATATAAGGAGAAAAAAAGATGCAAAAAAACAAGAAAAGTTTAAAGATTATACTCGTTTTAACATTAGCAATGCTTTGCGTGTTTAGCGAGATAGTCGCGGGCTGTTCAGAACCGAAACCGGAAGTCAAAAAACCGGTCGTTAGCGATCTATCCGTAGACGTTGGTGATTCAACGCTGCCTATAGATAACGGCGATTGGCAAATTACTTCGGTAGAACTAGACGGAAAGGCTTTAGAACTTTCAACCGATTACTTAGTGGTAGACGGTTGGTTGGTATGGGGCGTAGACGTTTACGGAGAATGGGGCATTGGCGAACACACCGTAAAGCTTGTTGCCGGTGAAGAAAGCCTTTCGTTTAAGCTTACGATAACCGATAATAAAGCGCCCGATTATGCATTCGATATGGGCTTTGAAGAAAAGTCCGTCGTTGTGGGAGAAGATTTGGTTCTTCCCGTGGTAGAACGCGCTAACGAATATCAAGTATACAACGTAAGCTACAGTTTAGTTAAAGCGGGCGTAACCGACGCGGTTTATAGCGAAACCGACGTAGAAAAAACCGCGGATAATATCGTTATAAAAGACCTTACTTCCGGAGATTATACCTACACGGTAAAAATCGTTAAGGGAGAAACCGAGATTAACAGCTATTCAGCCGTTATTAAATTCAGAACAGAAGACGAAATAACCATTGCCAAAGATATTTTCGGTAAAGAATTATTTGAATCTTGGACAGTATCGTTAAATCCTGAAAACCCAATCAAGTGCATCGTTATTGCGTATGACAATGAAGCCGAAGCGTTTAAGCTTACTATGAGTAATTCTAACGACGGATTAGGCGGTAGATATTACGTAGCGTATATGCCTATCGATAATTTCAGACTTGCGCTTTCGTTAGGTAAAGAATATCTTGCCTTTACAATGAAGGCAAGCCAAGATTATATTTCTTATCCCGCTTCCGGCGTAAGATTTTTCGGTAAGGTTTATCCCGGATTTGACGGCACTGCAATTGAAAACGGAAACGACGGCATTTATTTGATGGGTGACGATATCGTAACCGATATGCTAGATACCGATTACGTTTCTTATTATATCGATATTAAATCTGTATTACAATCGCACGAAGACGTTAAATATTTTGCTATAAACTTTAACGGCGCAAACGGCAGCAGTTTGTGGTTTAAAAATTCCGAGTTTTTAACGGCGGAAGAATACGAAGAAAGAACTATTAACGGAGAGCCCTCTTGTAAGTTCGATTTCGGATTTATAGAAAACAATACCTTTATCGAAGGTCAAACTATAGATTTTGCCGTGGCAACAAGATTATTGCCCAAGCAAGAATACGATATCGTATATAGCATAATAAAGGGCGAAACCATCGTAAAAACCGCAACTAACGTTGAAAAAACCGAAAGCAAGTTTAGCGTAGCAAACTTAGTGATCGGCGATTATATTTATAAGGTAGAAATCAAAAAAGACGACTCCGTTGTAAAAACGTTTGAGAGAGCCTTTAAGGTAGAATCCGTTACAAAGGCAAATATCTTTGGCAAAGATACAACGTGGCAGGTAACTTCTAACAACATATTATCTGCATATGACGAAGAAGAAGCCGCTTTAAAAATCACTATGGCAAACGTTGGCGAAGATATAAACGGTCGTTACTTTGTTGCTTATACAAGCGTTTCTTCTTTAAGATCGGCTATAGAGGCAGGCTGCAACTATCTCTCGTTTAAGGTAAAAGCAAACGCAAAATATTTAACAATGCTGGTCAGTACGTATAAGGCAGGCGTAAGAATTTTCGGTAAAGTAGCCGACGGATTAGACGTCGTTCAAATTATAGACGGACAAAAAGGCATATACGGAATAAAAGACTTATACGCGGCGGATTTAACCGCAGACGCTTACGTAGACGTTATAATCGATATAGCAACCGTACTCAACGCGGATAAAGAGAACACCATAAAATACTTAGGTCTTTGCGTAAACGGCGCTAACGGCGGTAGTATTTGGTTTAAAGATTCTAAATTTTTAACGACAGAAGAATTTGAAGAAATAATGATTAACGGCGCGCCTTTGTATGATTTTGATTTCGGCTTTTCCGAAAACAATGCCTTTATCGAAGGTCAGGCTATAGATTTTGCCGTGGCAACAAGATTATTGCCCAAGCAAGAATACGATATCGTATATAGCATAATAAAGGGCGAAACCATCGTAAAAACCGCAACTAACGTTGAAAAAACCGAAAGCAAGTTTAGCGTAGCAAACTTAGTGATCGGCGATTATATTTATAAGGTAGAAATCAAAAAAGACGACTCCGTTGTGAATACGCTTGAAAGAGCCTTTAAGGTAGAAAAAGACGAATCCGAAGTAAATATCTTTGGCAAAGATATAACGTGGGAAGCAGCTAATAGTAGTGTCCTCGGGGTTGGCTATTCAGACGGGCAAGAGGCGGTTTACGCATATGCAGGTGCTACCGTAGGTGCTATCAATGCAAGAGATTGCGTTATTTATACAAGCATAGAGCCTTTAAGAAACGCCGTTAAAAACGGATA
>CAZXOQ010000151.1:0-2471 GCA_964642415.1 uncultured Christensenella sp.
AGAAACAGCGTTAAAGCGTAAGGAGAAGTAATATGACAAGTGTAAAGTTATACGATATGAAAGCGAGTGAAGTAGGTCAGCTCGAGCTTTCCGACGCTTTGTTTAATGCCGAATATAACGAATCGGTTATTCATCAGGCGGTTGTAACCCGTCTTGCTAACGAAAGACAGGGAACTAAGAGCACTCTTACCCGTTCGGAAGTAAGAGGCGGCGGCGCTAAACCGTATCGTCAAAAGGGTACCGGCAGAGCAAGACAAGGTTCTACCAGAAGTCCTCAGTGGGTTCACGGCGGCGTGGTTTTCGCTCCGAAGCCCAGAGATTTCTCTAAGAAAATGAATTACAAGGCGAAAGAAGTTGCGCTTTTCTCGGCTCTTTCGCAAAAGGTGAGAGATGGCGAAGTCGTATTTATAGACGAAATTAAGGTTGCCGCTCCCAAAACCAAAGAGATGACTGCGTTCCTTAAAGCATTCCAAATGGATAAGAGCGTGCTTCTCGTTATGGATAACTCCGACGAGGCGGTTTTAAGAGCTTCGTCCAACATCGCGACGATTTCGACGCTTCCCGTCGATCAGCTTAACACGTACGACGTGGTTAAAAACGCGAAGATAGTTATCTCCAAAAAAGCTGTAGAAATGATCGAGGAGGTCTACGGAGAATAATGGCTGCTCACGATATAATAATTAAGCCCCTTCTCTCTGAAAAGAGCTATGCGGGTATCAAAGATAAGAAGTATTTCTTTATAGTGGCTAAACATGCCAACAAAACGCAAATTAAGCTCGCTATCGAAGAAATCTTCGGCGTTAAGGTTGAAAAGGTTAACACCGCCAACGTTCACGGCAAGCTTAAAAGACAAGGTAAATACGAAGGTTATACCCCCGACTACAAGAAGGCTGCGGTATTACTCAAAAAAGACAGTAAGTCTATCGAATTCTTCGATTCGTTGTCTTAATTCCGGAGGAAAGTAAAATGGCTATAAAAAGATATAAACCGACTTCGTCCGCGCGTCGTTTCATGACGGTTAGCGCGTTTGACGAAATTACCAAAAAGACTCCCGAAAAATCTTTGCTCGAAGATCAAAGAAAATCGGGCGGTAGAAACGCTCAAGGTAAAATCACCGTTCGTCATATCGGCGGTGGTAACAGAAGAAAATATCGTATCATCGATTTTAAGCGTGCTAAAGACGGCGTACCCGCAACGGTAAAGGCTATCGAATACGATCCTAACCGCAGCGCAAACATCGCTCTTCTCTATTATGCAGACGGCGCTAAGACGTATATTCTTGCTCCCGTAGGCTTAAAGGTCGGCGACACCGTTCTTTCCGGCGCAACCGCCGATATTAAAGCGGGCAACGCGCTTATGCTTAAGGATATTCCCGTTGGTACGATGGTTCATAATATAGAGCTTCAACCGGGTAAGGGCGGTCAAATCGCAAGATCTGCCGGTATGAGCGCTCAGATTATGGCTAGAGATGATAAATACGTTACCATCAAAATGCCTAGCGGCGAAATGAGATATATTCTTTCTGCTTGCAAGGCTACGATCGGTCAAGTTGGCAATCTCGAACACGAGATTATCAGAATCGGCAAAGCGGGCAAAACGAGATACTTAGGTATTCGTCCTTCCGTCCGCGGTGTTGTTATGAACCCGTGTGATCACCCCCACGGCGGTGGCGAAGGCAAATCCCCTGTCGGTATGCCCGGTCCTGTTACTCCTTGGGGTAAACCTGCTCTCGGTTATAAGACTAGAAAGCATAAGAAAGCGTCTAATAAGCTTATCATTACAAGGATAAATTAAGGAGTTCGACAATGTCAAGAAGCGTTAAAAAAGGTCCTTACGTAGAACCTAAGCTCTTAAAAAGAGTAGAAGAATTAAACGAAAAGAACGAAAAGAAGGTATTAAAGACTTGGTCAAGGTCGTCCACGATTTTCCCGCAAATGGTAGGTCATACGATAGCGGTATACGACGGAAGAAAACACGTTCCCGTATACGTTACGGAAGACATGGTCGGCTGCAAACTCGGAGAATTCGCGCCTACGAGAACTTTTAAAGGTCACGGCGGCACTGAAAAATCGACGGGTGCAAGATAGGAGGCTGAATAATGGCTAAAAATTTGAGAGAAAAAACCGCAAGAATTGCGGAAAATAGAGATAAACGTCCTTATGCTGTTGCTAAGCACGTAAGAATTTCTCCTTATAAAGTCAGAATTGTACTTGACGTTATAAGAGGAAAGGGATACAGAGAAGCTGTCGCTATTTTAGAAAATACGCCTAAGGCTGCAAGTGATCCCGTAAGAAAGGTTCTTATGTCCGCTGCGGCTAACGCCGAAAACAATTTAGGAATGAGCAAAGACAATTTGTTCGTTGCGGAATGCTATGCCGATCAAGGACCTACGATGAAAAGAGTTCAGCCCGTATCTAAGGGTAGAGCGTACAGAATTTTGAAGCGTACCAGCCACATAACCGTGGTTTTGG
>CAZXOQ010000152.1:0-2418 GCA_964642415.1 uncultured Christensenella sp.
CCATAAAAAGTTTGTCGTTTTTTAGCGGCAAATTTTTTTTATAAAAAATACGGGTTTGTAAAATGCTTTTTATAAAGTATTTTACAAACCCGTTTGTCGTTTTGAAAACCGATATACTTTTTTTAATCGAGATTAAAAGAATTATTCAACCTGTTTTCTTCTTAAAACAAAATAGGTGGCAGAGCCGCAAACGCAAGTAATCAACGCAAGCACAATCAAAACGTTGCGTATAGCGGTTGCAGAGTCGTTGATAATATAAGAGGCTTTTACGTATCCTTCCGTCCACGCGCCGTCCGCGTAAAAGGCGACTTTGCATACGTCTTTGTTTTTAGAAAGAACTCTTATCTCCGTTTCGGCGGTTAAATCGGTAAGCTTATCGGTTAACTTTTCGTCGGAATAAACGGTTGTGGCTTTTATCCGTTCTATCGTATAGTTAACGTGTTTTACGTCTGAAGAAAGGGTGTCTACGGTAAAATCGGTAGGGATAAAAAAGTTGATTACGTTGCCGTTTTCCGTCTTTTTTTCGGCGTAATAGAAGCTTCTGCCTAGTACCGTTATTTTTTTACTCGCATATAAGTTGACGTTCTTTTTGAAAGTAACCTCGTTTTCGCCGTTTATCAGCGAATATATCGTCGGGTTGGGTTTTGTCATTATGGGATAATAATAGGCGTGTACGCCCGTTGTTACGTAAACCTCTTTGCCGACTTCTTCTAACGTGCGGTCTTCTTCGTCAAGTTGCGCGCCGCTTATCAATACGGGACCGTTGCGCCCTGCAAGAAAATATAAGTTTGACAACGTATCGCACGAAATATAAACGTATTCTTCTTCCGCTTCAACAAAATCGGTAAAAGTTAGCGAGCCGTTTTTTATCGCGAATCCGTAAACGTTAACGTTATTTTGGTTTTCTTTTACGGAATAAATTTTATAAGTGCTTCCTACGGGGGCGGCGCTTGTGCCGTTAAGTTTATAATCGGACGGAGTTACTATCGAATCTATAGCGACGTTACCGAGAGAAATCGTTTTATATAAACGTTCGCTTTCGGTAGTGTAATACACCTCTTTTTTATCGAAAGAAAGGGCAAAGGAGGTTAAATTTTCTAAACCGGTTTGTTGCCATTCTCCGATTGCGTCTTGATAATACAGCTTGCCGTCTGATTTTAAGCCGAACGCGGTTTTTAAATCGTGAGCAGTTTTTATAAACCCGTCTTCTTCGTCGGTTATCAGAATGTTACCGAATACGTCTGCCGAGATGCAGCTTGCGGCTTCAGTGCGGTCGCCCTCTTTAATGCAAACGCCGTTCGATTCGGAAATTTTACAGTAAGTATATTTCAATTCGTCAAACGCGAGCGCGTAATAATATCCGCTTTGATAGCTTACGTCAATTACGTTTCCGATATCGCCGATAGCTATTTTTTCTTCATTAGCGTCGGAGTTTAGCTTTTTTATATATAATCCGTGAGAGGGGATTGCCGCGACTACCGTATCTTTGCCGAGAGCAAAGCAAGTTGCGCCTTTATCTATAAATAAATTTTCAAAGCTTGAGGGATTGTATCCGTTAAACAGTTCGTCTAGCGTTATTACGGTAAGCTTTTTATCTGAAAGCGTTGCAACGCGGTTGCCGTATCTGTCGGAATCTATCGCAGCGCCTATTCTGTTATACGCCGTTTTTCCGTTTGCAATGGCAAAACCGGTAAATTGCAACATTCCGTTTTCGTCCGCGGTGAATTCTTGCACGGCGTTTAGGGCAGAATCGGAAATAAGCAAATTGTCTTTTTTGAAGCATAGCCCCGTGGGGGAAATCAGCTTGCCTAAATCGAAGTTTTTGCAAGACGGGGTAACGCTTTCTTTATCGCCGCCGCCCACGGGAATCTTGTATATGCCGCTGCTTTCTATGTAATACAAATATTCTTCGTCGGCAATCATTGCAACGGCGTTTACGCTGCTTTGGCAAAGCTCGTACATTTCGGTAAGTTTTACGTTATAGCATACCGGATAGTTGTTTGGCGATGAGCCGATAGCGAATATTTTATCGCCGTATATGGCTATCGGTTTATTTTCGTCAATCGGTAATTTATCTCTATTGCCAACGGTTGTAAAAGTTAAAGAATCGTTTTGGTCTGATTTTTCTATCTTATAAACCTTTATATTAGGACCGGTGGCGTTTGCTATCAAATAGTCGCTAGATATATCGTAAAAAATACAGCGGATATCTTCGCCGTCGCTGTCTTTAAGTGCGGAATAATCCCCGTTCGAACCGACTAAACGGCATATTCTGTTATCCGACACAAAGAAAATTTCTTTTCCGAAAATTTTGATTTGCGTTGGGGTGGTGGGATTGCCAAGGTTGGCAGGTTTTAGCGCGATATCCGAGATAACGCCGTCTATATAGGTCATAATACGGTTACCGCCGTGTATAAC
>CAZXOQ010000153.1:0-2413 GCA_964642415.1 uncultured Christensenella sp.
ATATTATATCAATCGTTGTCGCGCTCGAAAAAGAAGCGCAACCCTTAGTTTCAAAAATAGACAAGAAAGTCGAATCGACTCTTTCAGGCAAAAAAATATTTTGCGGGACGATAGAAGGCAAAAACGTTTGCCTTATCGTAAGCGGTATCGGTAAAGTAAGCGCCGCCATCGCAACACAAGCGGTTATAGCTAAATTCAACCCGAGCGCAATAATAAATTTCGGCACGGTAGGCGGCATAAAAAACGACGTTTCTGCAAAAAAATATTATGCGATAGACAAATGCTGCCAATACGATTTTGACCTATCCGATTTAGACGACGTTCCCATCGGCTATATTCAAGATTATAATTGCGTTTTTTTTAACGTTAATTCTAACGCGATAGATTTTCTTGAAAAGCGTTCTTTAGCCACTTCTGACAGATTTACGTGCAAACAGCGTGACGTTGATACCGTTTTATCCCTCGACTGCTCAGTTTGCGATATGGAAGGCGCAGCCATCGCCCAAACCTGTTTATCAAACAACCTTCCCCTATATATAATAAAAGGAGTTACCGACGTTTGCGGAAGCGGAACTAACGCCAACCAATTCAACGAAAACCTTAAAGCCGTTTCTTCGGGCTTTGCCGACGTGATTATAAAACTGATAAAAACATTATGAATATTACCAAGCGATTATTTGAGTTAAAAGACGAAAAATACAAAGCTTTTTCCGAAAAACTTATACCCGACACAAAACTTCCTATTATCGGCGTAAGAGTTCCCGATTTACGTAAGCTTGCAAAAAGTCAAACTTTCAACGAAATCGCAAAAGAGTTTTTATCCGAAAAACACTCTTATTATGAAGAGGTTTTTCTTCACGGGATTATAATAACGTATAACAAAACCGATTATAAATCAACCATTAAACTGCTTGACGATTTTATTCCTCAAATAGACAATTGGAGCGTATGCGATTGTATAGCCTCATCCGTCAAAATTTCAAAAAAAGACAGCGAGAATTATTTTAATTATCTAATAAGCTTATTAAACAACGAAAAACCCTATTCCGTGAGATTTGCGATAGTATCGCTTAAAACGCACTTTATACCCGCAAAAGACGCTGAAATATTACAAGCGATAAACAACGTAAAATCGGATAACTATTATATCAACATGGCGTTAAGTTGGTTATACTGCGAAATGCTGATAAAAGACTATTCTTCTGCAATACAAATTATTGAAGAAAAACAATTATCGCCGTTCATTCAAAACACCTCGATAAAAAAGGCTTGCGAAAGTTATAGAATATCTAACAATAAAAAAGAATATTTAAAACAATTTAAACTAAAAAACCAAGAGTAAACACATCATTAATTTTTTAACGTAAAAGAGCCAACGGAATTCCGTTAGCTCTTTTTTATGTTTTTACAATTATGCAAAATCACCGTTAATATAATAATGCAGCAGCGCCGATAATTCCCGCATCGTTGCCCAATGCCGCAGTCAAAATCTCAGCCTTAGGCGAACCTTTATACCCGTAATCGAAACGTTCGCAATACGCCTTAATTTTATCGGTTAAATAGTCCGCTTGCGCGCTAACCCCTCCACCGATTATAAAGGCGTCCGGTCTAAAAATATTAAGCATACCCATTATTGCTTCCGATAAAAAAGCCACGTAGTTATCAACAACCTTTATCGCCGAAGAATCGCCTTGTTTTGAACACTCAAAAGCGGTTCTGCCGTCTACACTGTTTATATCGCCGTTCACAAAACCCCACATAGCGCTGTTTTTATCGGCAAGCATAGCGGCTTTGGTTTGTCTGATAAGAGCCGTAGCCGAACAATATGCTTCTATACACCCTTTTCTACCGCAACCGCACGTCTCACCTGACACAACAAGAGTCACGTGACCTAGTTCCGCCCCCATAGAATGACCGCCCTCGTATATCTTTTTATCGATAACAATTCCGCCACCGACACCCGTTCCGAGAGTAAACATTACGGAATTTTTATATTGCTTAGCGCAACCGAAAACAGTTTCACCCAGCGCCGCAACGTTCGCGTCGTTTGAAATCTTAACGGGAAGATTATAATACTTTTGCATTTCTTTTACGATATTAAAATCTAAAAAAGGCAAATTACAAGAAGATTTTACAATACCGTTTTCAGAATCTATTACGCCGGGGCAACCTATACCTATACCCTTTATATCCGTAATAGGTATATTTTTATCGGTTAAAATTTCGTTTATTTGTTCGGCAACGTTAGACACAAGCTTTTGAGCGGTATCAGCCGTAACGCGCCTATTTTTTATTAAAATATTACCGTTTTCATCAACTAACCCGACCTTAACACTCATTCCGCCAACATCAACACCGAAAGTATACATAAATTCACCTTGTAACATAATTTTTACTAGTTAAATTTTAACAT
>CAZXOQ010000154.1:0-2392 GCA_964642415.1 uncultured Christensenella sp.
TCGCTGGCTTCAAGAAGGTTGCTACCGCTATGATGGAGCAGGGCGCTTTCTAAGATGTTCCTTACATACCGAGAGCCGACCCAAATGGGTCGGCTCTTTTGCAGTTGCAAATCCGGGGGAGAGTTTGTATAATAGGGGAAAAGATGTTTTTTCATGGTGGAAGCATTTCGTGAAAGCATTTGCGCAACCTGGATAAACGGAGGGAATACAAATGAAAAAGGAAAAGAAAGTTTCGCCCACGCAAGGGGGTATTAATTTTATAAGATTTCTTGGTTTTATGCTCCCTATGGTTGCCTATTTAATTGTTACGGTAGGCCTTTATCCCGTCAATAGTGGCTTCATTGCCTTGGGAATTGTGGATGTTTCATCTTGGGATTGGGGCTTATGAATATCGTTAGCCTGATTGATAAAATGAGTCTTGGCTGGGGTGTATCAGCCGTTACAGGATTGCTTGGCGCAGGACTGGTGGCGGTTAGTTGTGTGATGATGTATGTGCCATCTATTTATGGTCAACTAAATGAAGATCATATAACTTTTTATTTTGTGATCTGGACATTTCTGGCACTTTCTGCTGTGTATTATGGATTTTTCCGAGGTGCAGTAAATCGCTATTTGCAGGGAAAGGGCTGGAGTAAGACCCAAATTAAAAAAGCAAAAAAGGATTGCATAATTACTGGCTCTATGGGCAACTGGGACAGCAGGCAGATATGCGCTGGATTTGCCGCATGAATCAGGTATATGTCCTTTTGTTTCCGCTTACTGCGGCAATTCAATTGCTTGTTGGCTGGTGGAATGGTGCGTATCCTATCACAATGAGTGCAACGATTCTGCTGCTCCTGTTAAATGTAGCCATGTATTATTTAGTGTTTTCTACATGGAATTGCCGGAAAACGGAGAAGAAAAGATCCTCTAAAGCAGAGGTGGCTGTTGGTTTTTTGTTGCCAATCGCCGCAGTGATCGCGCTAATTCGACTTTTCCTTGGAGTTGTATCATAAAAGGAGGTGCCTTTGTGGAATCCTATACTTGTGTAAAAGCGGCGATTTTATCCGACATTCATTCTAATTATCCGGCGTTTCAAGCCTGTGTTAATGATGCAATGTCGGAAAATGTTGACCTTTTTATTTTTCTGGGGGACTATGTTTCAGATCTTGCCCAGCCACGGGAAGTGCTGGACTTGCTTTATAGGATAAAAGAAAAATACCCCACCATCTGTCTGCGAGGTAATCGGGAGCGATATATGCTCCAGCATGATGCCGGGGAAATGGCTTTTTCAGAAGGGTCAAAATCCGGTTCGCTGCTGTATACCTTTCAAAATCTGAGCCGAGAGGACTTGGCGTTTTTTGCACAACTGCCCATTTACAAAAGGGTGGAGCTGAATGGCGTTCCCTTTGAACTGGCTCATGCCGGAAAGGAAGATGATCGGTTTTATTTCGATAACAGCAGCAATTTGACACCAATTTTTTCGGATATGGCCGATGATTTCCTGCTCTGCGGTCATTGCCACAAGCAATATTTGGCTCAGAAGGAGGGAAAGACCATCCTAAACCCTGGTTCGGTGGGGGTTTCACAGAATGGGGATCGCCGAGCCTGTTATGCACTGCTGCAATTTGAAAGTGGAAAGATCCAGCCCATTTTGCGACAGGTAGACTATGATTTGGCGGCGACAGTCCATGCCCAGTTTGAAAGTGGACTGACACAGATGGCACCGACATGGGCAGTTTCTGTTTTGTATGATATCATCACCGGGCGAGAATGTACTTTGGAAATTTTAAAACAGGTGGCTGATCCAAGGGACGAACGCCAGTGGCGCAAAGCGGCTGAAAAAATGGGTGTAAAATTTTCTGAAAAGGAAATTCTGACATTACTGACATAAAAAGGGAGAAGCCAATAGGCTTCTCCCTTTTTAGTTTGTCGTTTCACTGTCATTCCGAGGAGGGCATAGCCCGACGTGGGAATCTGTCTTTCTTACTAAATTGATTTTTGCTTTTATTTTGAGAAAAAAGAACGGTGGTAGAAATAGGTTGCGAAGCCAGTATTTGCACTGGCTTCGCAAGGACAGTTTCAAGAAATCTGCAAATGGCTTCTCCCTTTGTTATTTATTTCAGGCCCATTTCTTCCTTGACTTCCTTGAAGCAGCGAACGGCAAAGTCGATGTCTTCCTTGGTGTGTCCGGCGGAGATCTGGGTGCGGATCCGATCCTTTCCCTTGGGCACCACCGGGTAGCAGAAGGCGACCACATACACGCCCTTCTCCAGCATCCGGCGGGAGAACTCGTGGGCAACCTTGGGATCGTACAGCATCACGGGCACGATGGGGTGCTCGCCGGGCAGCAGGTCGAAGCCCAGCTTTTCCATTTCGGCACGGAAGTAACGAGCGTTTTCGTGGACTTTAT
>CAZXOQ010000155.1:0-2289 GCA_964642415.1 uncultured Christensenella sp.
CCGTTAAGCATTCTATAAATATTTTTTTTATGCGCACACCAAGTAAAAAGGAAAAAAGCAAGAATACAAGCGTCCGCCGCGATCAAATAAGGTGTTTCGGCATTAGCTATCCCGTATTTCTTAAATAAAAACAGCGCGCTAAAAATAAGCGGAGGAGTTATCGCTATAAAAGAACCCATTCCTCCAAACTCGGTATAATAAATAAAAAGCACTGCGGCGGCAATCGATAAAACGGCAATCAGCACCCATATCCCGTGAACTGCTGTACAAACGATAACAACGCCCATTGTTGAAGCGATTCCTTTTCCTCCGTGGAACTTTAAAAAAACCGGAAAGATATGCCCGATTATAACAAACAAACCGCACATATACATTGCAAAGTCGGATACGCAAAAAGACGTATCGGCAAAATGATATTCGGCAAAAAACAAATATCCGACAAGTGCGGGAATCGCACCTTTAAGCGCGTCGAGCAATAACGTTAAAATACCGATCTTCATTCCGAGATTTCTACTCATATTAAGAGTGCCGGGATTGCCGCTACCCATTTTTCTGATATCTTTATGTTTTAACTTAGATATAATGAGCGCAAAATTTATATTGCCGATAAAATACGAGCATACGGCAAAAATCAAAAGTAATAATCTATAATCCATAATTAACCCGAAAAAGCTTTAAATTTCGTTTTCGTCTTTTTCTCTCGTTTGAATATAAATAGGCGTTCCGGAAAAATCGTATGCGCTTCTTATGCAATTTTCGATATATCTTTTATAAGAAAAATGCATTAAAGCGGCTTCGTTCACGAATAAAGTAAACGTAGGCGGATTAACCCCCGTTTGCGTTGCGTAGGTAATTTTTAGCCGTTTGCCGTTAACCGACGGCGGCTCGTTTGCTCTTACCGCATCGAAAATCAAATCGTTCAATTGCCCCGTGGTAACGCGTTTTTGAGAATTTTCGTAAACTTTATCTACAAGCGTCAACAATTTTTCGGTTCGCTGCCCTGTTTTTGCGGAAAGATAAATCGGAACAAGATAATTCATAAACTTTAACGATTCGGCTAGACTCGCGTTAAATTTTTCAACGGTATGAGTATCTTTTTCGATTAAGTCCCACTTATTCATAACGATTACGGAAGGTTTATTTTGCTCGTGAACGTAACCGCATATCTTTACGTCTTGCTCGGTAATACCGATTTCAGAATCGACGATAATAACCGATACGTCAGCCCTGCGTATCGCGCCAAGCGCGCGAAGCACGCTGTAATATTCTAAATCTTCTTCTACGCTTTTCTTTTTTCTTATACCGGCTGTATCTATCAACGTATACTTTTTACCGTTATAGGTAAACGGAGAGTCTATCGCGTCCCTCGTAGTACCCGCTATGTCTGACACAATCGTCCTATCAAAACCTAGTAATTTATTAGATAAACTCGATTTACCCGCATTGGGTTTTCCGACGATTGCTATTTTAAGAGAATCGTCTTCTTTCAAGTCACCTTCTTCGTTAAAATGAGATACAACTTCGTCAAGCAAGTCGCCTATTCCCGTACTGTGTTCCGCAGAAATACCGAACGGCTCGCCTATACCGAGGTTATAAAATTCAAACAATTTACCTTGGTCGTAATTATCAAGCTTATTTACCGCAAGAACGACAGGTTTTCCGGATTTTCTAAGCTTTGCGGCTACGTCGTAATCCGCCGAAGTCAGCCCCGTTTTGGCATCGGTAAAAAGAATAATAACGTTTGCCGTTTCGATAGCTATTTCCGCTTGTTTTTGAATATGAACCCACATTTCGTCGGTCGATTTAAGCTCTAAACCGCCCGTATCTACAAGCGTAAAATACTTGCCGCACCATTCGGCGTCGGCATAAAGCCTATCTCTCGTAACCCCCGGGAAATTTTCTACAATAGAAAGCCTTTTCCCGACAACTTTATTAAAAAAAGTGGACTTGCCGACGTTAGGTCTGCCGACTATTGCTACTAAAGGATTTGCCATAATTCTTATTTATTAAACACCCAAAGACCGATCGTTGCAAGAATAAAGATAACAAGGCATATCCAATAGGTAATTTTTAATCCCTTAGACTTATTAGCAACGTAGTTATATGCCGTAATGCCGAATACAAGGATTATTCCTAAATTCTTTACGGTATTTAAAACGTTCATTATAACGGGTCCTAATTGAATCAATGATTCAAGCATCGATAAAATTTGAAGCACCGCAAAAATCACAAGCGCTATAAACGCTATAAAGTTAAGTAAATTTGAATTTTTTTGAGTATCTTTCATAA
>CAZXOQ010000156.1:0-2281 GCA_964642415.1 uncultured Christensenella sp.
CTGCTACTCCGAGAGAGGGAATGGATTTCTTTCCCCTTCAGGTAGATTACGAAGAGAAGATGTATTCCGTCGGTAAAATCCCCGGCGGTTTCAAGAAGAGAGAGGGTAGGGCAAGCGATAAGGCTATTTTAACCAGCAGACTTATTGACAGACCTCTTCGTCCGTTGTTCCCCAAAGGGCTTTTCAACGACGTTGTGGTTATCGCTCAGGCGTTATCGGTTGAACCGGATATTCAGCCGGAGCCGCTTGCTATGATAGGCAGCTCTATAGCTCTTGCTATATCGGATATTCCGTGGGCAGGTCCTACCGGTTCGGTTGTCGTCGGTATGGTTGACGGCAAATACGTTGTCAATCCCGATTGCGCACAAAGAGCAAAATCGGATATTCATCTTAACCTTGCCGGCACTAAAGACGCTATTCTTATGATAGAAGCAGGCGCAAACGAAGTTTCTAACGACGAAATGGTTAACGCTATCACTTTCGGTCACGAAGAAATTAAAAAGATTTGCGCGTTTATCGAAGAAGAGATTGTTCCCGCGGTTGGCAAGCCTAAAAAAGAAATCGAATTGTACCACGTGCCCGAAGAGCTCGATAAAGAAGTTCGCGCCTTCGCTTCCGAAAAAATCGATTGGGCAATCGATACTTTTGACCGCAACGAAAGACAAGCAAGACAAGATCAGGCAGAACTTGAAACGTTAGAGCATTTTAAGGATATTTATCCCGACAACGTTAGAGAGATTAAAGACAGCCTTTATTATCTCACTAAAGAAAAGGTTCGCGCAAAGATATTCGACAAGGGTATTCGTCCCGACGGAAGAGGGCTTAAAGACGTTCGTCCCATTTGGTGCGAAAGACACGTTTTGCCGAGAGTTCACGGTTCCGCCGTGTTTACGAGAGGTCAAACTCAAACTCTAACTACTTGTACGTTAGCTATGCTTTCCGAAGCTCAAAAGCTCGAAGGCTTAGATGAAGAAACCGCAAAGCGCTATATGCATCAATATAACTTCCCCGGTTACTGCACGGGCGAAGCGAAAGCGCTTAAATCCCCCGGTCGTCGCGAAATCGGTCACGGCGCGCTTGCGGAAAGAGCGCTTGTTCCCGTTATTCCGTCCGAAAGCGACTTCCCTTATGCTATCCGCGTAGTAAACGATATTATGTCGTCTAACGGTTCGTCGTCTATGGCGTCAGTTTGCGGTTCTACGATGGCGTTGATGGACGCGGGCGTTCCTATCAAAGCTCCCGTGGCAGGCGTCGCGATGGGACTTATCAAAAACCAAGAAACGGGCGAATTCCGCGTAATGACGGATATTCAGGGATTAGAAGATTTCCTTGGGGATATGGACTTTAAGGTTGCGGGTACGACAAAGGGTATCACCGCGATTCAAATGGATATAAAAATCAAAGGCATATCTGAAGAAATAATGCATACCGCTATCGAACAGGCTAACGAAGGTCGTAAGTTTATTCTCGATAAGATGCTTCAATGCGTACCCGAAGTTTCACCTAAGCTTTCCGAATACGCGCCCAGAATTATTTCCTTCTACATTGCGCCCGATAAGATTGGCGACGTAGTAGGCAAACAAGGCAAAGTTATCAACAAGATTATAGAAGAAACGGGCGTTAAGATCGATATAGACGACGACGGAAGAGTTAACGTTGCAAGCGTCGGCAATGACGAACAGTTAGAACGCGCTAAGGCGATAATTCTCTCTATCGCTAAAGATCCGGAAGTCGGCGATATGTTTATTTCCGAGGTTGTTAGAATTCTTCCTAAGGTTGGCGCTTTCTGCGAGCTTGCTCCGGGCAAAGACGGGCTTATTCATATCTCGAGAATGAGCGATAAGAGAATAGAAAGCGTAGAAGAAGTGTTGCACATTGGCGACAAGGTTAAAGTAGAGATTATAAAGATAGGCGAAAAGGGCATAGATCTTAAGCTTCTCGAAATAATCAAGGAATAATTTTTAGCAAGACTTAAAAATGCCGCAACCGCCTAAACGGCGTTTGCTAAAAAAACGACGATATGCAAGGCTTTCGCCTTGCATATTATTTTAACAGGCAACAAATTATCTTAAATTTTATCCTTTAAAAAGGTTGTTTTGCATAACGGTTAATACTTTCGGCATAGAATATTGCCGGAGGCGGTGTTATGACAGGCAAAAAAAAGGCGGTTATTACCAATTTGATTCTTGTAGCGGTGTTTTTCGCGGTGTTTGCGATTAGTTTTTTCCCGCGGAGCGACGCTCCCGTGTACGGTGGCAGCGAACTTGGCGCTATCTATAAC
>CAZXOQ010000157.1:0-2261 GCA_964642415.1 uncultured Christensenella sp.
CAAAAGGTATCGAAAGCGAAGTCCTCGTCCCATCCCGAAAGGATTGGAACGAGGACTTGCTCTATCCTATGAAAAACACAGAAAGCGTGGTGAATACTCAATGTCAGGCATTACGACTTTAATTGTCGTCGGGGCGATCATGGCAACCGTCCTCGGCGGTGTCAGCCTGCTGAGCCACATCTATAATCTCAATCACATCAAAAGCAAGACCGTGGGTGACGGTCAACACGGAACGGCACGGTGGGCGAACAAACGGGAGATTGCCAAGACTTATCGCCATATCCCGTTCACGCCGCAGAAATGGAGAAAGCAGGCAAAGAACGGACAGACCCCGTCCATGTCCAGACTCATCAAAAAGAAGCGCTTCGGCAAGAAAAATAGCGAAATCATGGAAGATGCGCTCCCTCAAGGCATTGTGGTAGGATGCCTTGGCAACAAGCGCAAGACCACGGCACTCATCGACACAGGTGATGTCCATGCCCTTATGATTGGTGCAGCAGGCGTGGGAAAGACGGCATATTGGCTCTACCCGTGCATCGAGTACGCCTGCGCGTCGGGAATGTCTTTCCTATCCACCGACACTAAGGGCGACATTATGCGAAACTATGGTAACATCGCCAATAACTATGGCTATCAGGTGTCGGTCATCGACTTGCGTAATCCCACCCGAAGCAACGGCAACAATCTTTTGCATCTCGTCAACAAATATACTGACCTGTATCTGAGTAATCCCAATCAGCTTGTGTATAAGGCCAAAGCCGAAAAGTACGCAAAAATCATCTCCAAGACGATCATTCTCTCCGGCATGGATGCTGCATCATTCGGACAGAACGCCTATTTTTACGATGCCGCCGAGGGTTTGCTGACGGCAACCATTTTGCTGGTAGCCGAATTTTGCAAGCCGGAGGAACGGCACATCGTGTCGGTGTTCAAGATCATTCAGGAACTGCTGGAACCATCCAACCAGAAAGAGAAAAACCAGTTTCAGCGGCTCATGGAGATGTTGCCGTCGGAGCATAAGGCAAAATGGTATGCAAGGGCGGCACTCAACGGCAGCGAACAGAGCATCTCCAGTGTTATGTCCACGGCACTGTCCAGATTGAATGCTTTTCTGGATTCCGAATTGGAACAGCTTTTGTGCTTTGATACGGAGGTGGATGCGGAAAAATTCTGTTCCGAGAAGTCCGCCATTTTTGTGATCATGCCGGAGGAAAATCCCAACACTTTCTTTATGATCTCCCTGATCATTCAGCAGCTCTACCATGAAATATTGGCGGTTGCCGACGAACAGGGCGGCAAGCTGAAAAACCGCTGTGTGTTCTTCTGCGACGAGTACGGTACACTTCCCAAAATTCAGGATGCGGAAATGATGTTTTCAGCATCCCGTTCCAGAAGATTGCAGATCGTTCCCATTATCCAGTCCTTTTCCCAGCTTGACCGAAATTACGGCAAAGAGGGTGCAGAAATTATCGTGGATAATACCCAGCTCACCATCTTTGGTGGCTTTGCCCCCAACAGTGGCTCCGCTGAAATTCTCTCTAAAGCATTGGGGAGTCGTACCGTCATGTCCGGCTCGGTCAGCCGTGGAAAAAATGACCCCTCCGCATCCTTGCAGATGATGGAGCGACCGCTGATGACACCCGATGAACTGAAATCCATGCCCAAGGGTCAGTTCGTTGTGATGAAAACAGGCTCCCACCCTATGAAGGTGCGGCTGAAACTGTTTTTTGAATGGGGTATCACATTCGATGAAAGCAAGCCCTATACTGTCCCTGAAAACGCCAACCGAGAAGTCAAATACGCCGAAAAACGGACGATAATCGATGGCATTGTGAAGAAATATCATCCCGAATGGCTGGAGAAAAAGGCGGCAAAAGCACCTGCCGGTGATGGCATGGAGCAGTCCGAGAACCCAAGCAACGAGCCACAGCAGACACCGCCGAAGAAGCCGAGCAAGGCAAAGTCAGGCGGTACAGCCATCCGAACGGCTCCTGTTAAGCCGAAAGCCGAAAAACAGGAGGAACAAGTGTATGCGCAGACTTGAAAACCTCTATCGTGCGGAGCTGTCCCACCGAGCCATATCGGTCTATATTTACCTCAAAGACAGGGCGAACAAGGACGGCGAATGTTGGCCTGCCATTCCTACCATCGCCCGTGAGCTGAAACTATCCCAGTCCACCGTCCGCCGAGCGTTGCAGGATCTGAGAAAGTAAGCGTCAAAACTAGCGGCGACTTGCAGTGAGCTTGCCGGTATGAAACAA
>CAZXOQ010000158.1:0-2246 GCA_964642415.1 uncultured Christensenella sp.
ACTCTACACTTGACAGTGCTAATTTTTTGTATATAATAGATAATAATAAAAGTTAGCAGTCTGATAAATAGAGTGCTAAAAGGAGGGGCGTATGAATTTTGATAAATACACGCAAAAATCACTGTATGCGGTAGAGGAAGCCAAAAAAATCGCCGTAGAAAACGGCAATCAGCAAATAACGCAACAGCATATACTATATTCGCTCGTTACGCAAGAGGACGGGCTTATTGGCGAGCTTTTTTCAAACGCATTGGGCGATAACGGAAAAAGGGAAATTGTTTCGGAACTTAAAAACGGAATATCTAAATTGCCTAAGATAGCAAACGTTAACGGATTGTATTTAAGCACGGAATTAGACAAAGCTTTTTCAGAGGCTGAAAAAACCGCTTCGGATATGGGAGATTCGTTTATTTCGGTAGAGCATATCGCGCTTGCAATAATCAAATATCCCGAAAAAGAAATAAAAGGTTTGCTTGAAAAATTCGGGTTAACCGAAAAACTTTTTTTAGAAGAGCTTAAAAAGATTCGCGGAAATCAGCGCGTTACCGACCAAAATCCCGAAAATACTTATAACGCGTTAAAAAAGTACGGTTCGGATTTGGTTGAACGGGCAAGGGCTAATAAATTAGATCCCGTTATAGGCAGAGATAACGAAATAAGAAACGTTATAAGAATTTTGTCTAGAAAAACTAAGAATAACCCCGTTTTAATAGGTGAGGCGGGCGTAGGCAAAACCGCTATAGCCGAAGGTTTAGCTCAAAGAATAGTCAGCGGCGACGTTCCCGAAGCGTTAAAACAAAAAACCGTTTTTTCGTTAGATATGGGTTCGCTGATTGCCGGAGCTAAGTACCGCGGAGAATTTGAAGAAAGACTTAAAGCCGTTCTTAACGAGGTAAAAAACAGCGACGGAAGGATTATCCTTTTTATAGACGAGTTGCATACGATAGTCGGCGCGGGCAAAACCGAAGGCGCGATGGACGCCGGCAATTTATTAAAACCTATGCTTGCAAGGGGCGAACTTCATTGCATTGGCGCAACCACGCTTGACGAATACAGAAAATATATCGAAAAAGATCCCGCGTTAGAACGCCGTTTTCAACCGGTGTTGGTTTCAGAACCTACGGTAGAAGATACGGTATCTATTTTAAGAGGCTTAAAAGAAAGATACGAGGTTTTTCACGGGGTTAAGATAAGCGATTCGGCTATTATCGCGGCGGCAACTTTGTCTGACCGCTATATAACCGATAGGTTTTTGCCGGACAAGGCGATAGATTTGATAGACGAAGCGTGCGCTATGATAAGAACGGAAATCGATTCTATGCCGCAAGAAATGGACGAACTTAAGCATAAGATGATTCAGTTAGAAATAGAACGCGCGTCTTTGAAAAAAGAAACGGATAAGCTTGCCGAAGAACATCTTAGCGAGATTGAAAAAGAACTTGCCGAATACAAAGATAAGTTTGCCGTAATGAAAAGCAAGTTGGATAACGAAAAACAAGCTATCGTTCGCGTAAGAGAAACTAAAGAAAAACTAGAACGCGCGCGAGCGGATATGGAACGCGCCGAGCGTGAGTACGACTTAAACAAAGCCGCCGAGCTTAAATATTCGGTTATACCCTCTTTGCAAAAAGAGCTCGAAGAAGAAGAGAAAAAAGAAAAAGATAAAACGGAAAACATCATAAAGAATAAAATTACCGACGAAGAAATAGCTAAAATCGTGGCAAGAACGACGGGTATTCCCGTAACGAGATTGGTAGAAGGCGAAAGAGAAAAGCTTATGCGGTTAGAAGATATTTTGCACAAACGCGTAGTCGGGCAAGACGAAGCGGTAAAGCTTATTTCGGAAGCGGTGTTAAGGTCGCGCGCGGGCATACGCGATCCCGATAAGCCTATAGGTTCGTTTATGTTTTTAGGACCTACCGGCGTAGGCAAAACCGAACTTGCCAAAACGCTTGCGGAAACGCTTTTCGACGACGAAAACAATATTATCCGCATTGATATGAGCGAATATATGGAAAAATTCAGCGTATCGCGTTTAATCGGCGCGCCTCCGGGATACGTGGGCTTTGAAGACGGAGGGCAGCTTACCGAAGCCGTAAGAAGAAGACCGTATTCGGTTATTTTATTCGACGAGATTGAAAAAGCGCATCCCGACGTTTTCAATATTTTATTGCAAGTGCTTGACGACGGAAGAATAACCGATTCTCAAGGCAGAACGGTGGATTTCAAAAATACCATAATAATAA
>CAZXOQ010000159.1:0-2216 GCA_964642415.1 uncultured Christensenella sp.
ATTTCCCCTCTGTTTAATCCGCTAATCGTTAAATCGCCGATTTTTATGCGTTTTAAGAAATCAACGGAATTATTTACGGCTTCAAACATTTTTCTTACCTGTCTGTTTCTTCCTTCGGTAATCGTAACGTTTAAGCGAGAGCCTTTTTTAGTCGTTTCAATTAGAGTAACGTTACATTTTTTAGTTTTTACGCCGTCTATAACAACGCCGGATCTAAGCGCCGATAAATCTTTATCGGAAACGGGTTTTTCGGTTTTTACGAGATAGGTTTTGGGTATTTCGTTTTTAGGATGAGTCAGCTTGAAAGCAAGATCACCGTCGTTAGTAAAAAGCAAAAGCCCTTCGGAATCATAATCAAGTCTGCCTACGGGAAAAACCCTCGCTATATTTTTAGGCAACAAATCCATTACGGTTTTTCTATCTTTATCGTCTTTAACCGTACAAACGTACCCTTTTGGTTTATTCATTATAAAGTAATCGAAAACTTTAACAACGCTAACCGGTCTTCCGTCAACGGTTATTTTGTCGTTAACGATATCTACTTCTTCGCCTATAACGCATACTTTACCGTTTTTGCGAACTACTCCGTCGGCAATTAATTTATCGGCGGCACGTCTTGAACAAACTCCGCTTTCCGCAAGATACTTATTGATTCTCATCGCGTAATATCCTTTTGTATTTTATTTTTTTATCGTACAGCAGTTATTGTATAGATTTTTTCGGAAAAAAGCAAGTCTTTTTCATTATAAAATTTAATTGAACCTATTTCTTTATCGCAATCTAACACTTTATCGGTTTTTGTCGGGTAATCGTATTCGATTTTGAGATTATTTGCTTCGTAATCGGATAACGGTAATATTACGTCGTTTTTTATACATAACGGAAATTTATTACCCGATACACCGGTAATAAATCCTACGATATTGTTTTTTTCGGCAAGAGTGTAATACCTGTATTTTTCAAAAGCAACATTTAAAAGATTTTCGGTTGTTTCCCACATAGACGGACAATTAAGCACAACGCAAACGTACTCAATCTCTCCTCTTTTACAAGAGGTAACCAAACATCTTCCCGCTTTTTTGGTATAACCTGTTTTAATCCCCGTACACCCGTCAAGGCGAGTAAGCATTTTATTTTTGTTTATTAGGCGTCTTTTTTCGTTTCTTGTGCTAAAAGAAATATCTACGCTTTTTGACGAAACAATTTCTTTGAATTGTTCGTTTTTTATTGCGTAACAAGAAATTAGAGCAAGGTCGTAAGCCGTAGTATAATGATTATCGTCGTGTAGCCCGTGCGGATTAACAAAATTACTGCTTAAAGCACCTATTTTTTCGGCTGTTTTATTCATTAATTCAGCAAACTTATCAATACTTCCGGAACAATATAAAGCAAGAGTTTCGGCACAATCGTTTCCCGATCTAAGCATCAATCCGTATAACAATTCTTTAACCGTTAACTTTTCACCTGCTTCTAGATATATACTAGAGCCTTCTATTCCAACTGATTTTTCCGTTACGGTAACAATATCGCATAAATCGCAATTTTCTATGATAGTTATTGCGGTTAATATCTTAGTTGTGCTTGCCATATATTTTTTGTCGAAAATATTTTTTGAGTATAACACTCTTTTGCTTAGCGAATCCATTACGATTTCACTTGTTTCGGTTTTTACCGATTTTACCGCATTAACGGTGTTCGCGGGATAGACTGATAAAAAAATAAGCAAAAATAACGGAATAAAAATCTTTTTTAATAAGCCTTTCATGCTAGTTATCCTCGCTAGATTCTTTTATCTTAAAATCAGAAAAAAACTCCGAAGCCTTTTCTAAAAGAGCGTCGTACGATTTATCCGATACGGTTAGAATTTTATAATCGGAATTCTCGGTTTTGATAAGAAAGCCGCAAGGCTTGATGGAAACGATAGTGCCGTTTCCCGCAGAATACGGGTGGTCTGTATTTTTTGAGAATATATTTATTTTTCCGTATTCACCGCCACCGGATAACACCCCGAACGTTACCTTTGAAACAGGGATAATCGTGCTGTTATCGGCAGTAACGATCGGTGTTCCGACTACGGTGTTAACGTCGATTAACGCCCCTATATTTTCTAATACAGCGCTAATTGTCGAATCGATTTTTGTTTCTTCTTTGTATGAACGCATATACTATTTTCTCCGTTAAAATTTTTATAAAACTTGAAATTATCATTACTAAAT
>CAZXOQ010000160.1:0-2190 GCA_964642415.1 uncultured Christensenella sp.
CGGTAAACCTTTACTTTACCCCCAGACTATCTGGGGGTTTTGTTTATACAAGAAAATACGGAGGGTTGATTTGACTCAACCCTCCGTATTTTATATTTTTTTACAAAACCGTTAAAAGATAGGTTTGTTTTTTTTCCAACATTTTTTATTCAACGGTATATACTATATTGCTTGCATCTAAGCCATTTGTTGTACCATTACCGATAAGTGCGTTTTCGCTTACGACACCTTTTTTTGCGTGTGAGCATTCACCTATTATAGCAGTTACGGTAACATTTTCTGCAGAAAGATTAGCAAAATAAGACACGGCATAACCACAGCCAATCAATTTTGCAGCATCTCTTGCTGCAGATACTGTGCAGTCAATCGCCTTGCATTTTGAAACCTTAGTCAAGTTGCTTTCAGTAACATATCCGATTAACGCACCTGCTTTATCTCCGCAACGTTCGTCGTTTTTATGGGTAGCAGTAACCGTTGCATTTTTAACAATGCAATTTTCCACCGAGCCCATTTGCAAATAGCCGACAATAGTACCTACATAATGAGAGCCGCTAACGCTTGCAGTATCAATGGTTAAGTTTTTAACGTAACCCATACTACTAGCGTTGCATCCCAACCAACCAAACAAACCAACGCCATCATTATCGGCTACACCAGCCGCTTCGGTAATTTTTAAATTCTTTATAGCTTTACCGTTACCGTCTAAAGTGCCACGGAATTGGATAGCACTTGTTCCGATAGGCGTCCACGCTCTATTTTCGAGGTCGATATCATTTACCAACTGTATGGTTTTATTATTGTAGTAGTTAGGATTACCGTTAAAGTTAGTTGCTACGCCAAAAAGTTCGTTCGCAGTATAAATATAATAATTCGCATTCAAAATGGTAGCACTACCTGTATTACCAGTCGTAACGTCGATTACAGCATCTGCTTGACCGACAAAGTTGCCCGCATCATAGTCGCTTGCTTGCGTGTAATTTTTATAATTTACACTTCTATCAACCTTTACTACAACGCCGTCTTCGATTGTACAATTCGTAACGGTTGTTCCGTCGTTTGCATAACCGACAATTGCGCCCAAATCACGATAAGCCGTAACCGTAGTATTTTTAACCGAGCATTTATTAACTACAGCACGATTGCAAACGTAACCTGCAATACCACCTGCTTTATCACCGCAATCGGATAAACTACCGATTGTCATTACCTTAGAGGTAATATTAGAATCTATGACTTTGCAGTTTTCAATTTTAGAGTTGCCGTAAGCATAACCCACGATACCACCTGCATAGTGCGTACTATTTACGGTTGCATTGCTAACGATAAGATTTTTAACGATTCCGTTTCCGCCAAGTTGCGTAAAGAGTCCTGCGCAAGCATCCCATTTGCCCGAATTGTTCACGTCGCAGTCACTAAAACAGCCGTTTTGATAGTTGCCACTCGCATCTATATCGGGACATTTGTGAGCAACGCTGAAGTTTTTGACAGTATGATTTTGACCGTCAAACAACCCGTCAAATACATGGACAGTAGTATGTTTACCGCCGATACCGTTAAACGTTTTGCCGGTTAAATCGATATCGTTAGTAAGGTATACTGATTTATTTTCATAATTCACGCCACTGTTTACTTCATTAGCAAACGCAATAAATTCGTCCGCATTGCTTATGTATACTACGCTGTTATCTACGTCAACGTCTGCGTTCCCCTGAACGGCTTCTACAAGGAAAGAAAGCGCACAACTCTTGTCCTGAACGTTTGCGGAGCAAGGCATTTCAACATAGCAATTTAAAGTGTTTACGACAGAGCCGCTATTAGAAGCAGCGTCCAATCTTACCCAACCCGTAGAATTTCCCACGCTGATATCAAGCACGTCAATCAAATCTTGATCGCCTGTGGCGGTATACGTTGTTTTAAACTTAACGGGAACAGTGCTGTAATTTGTAATTACCAAATCAAAAGTAACCTTATCGCCCGCAACCATTTGGTTAAGCTCGATACTGTTTGTTTCTGCATTGTAACTCGCTAAGTCTAAACCACCACAAAAGCCATCCAAATAAGTTTCCGACGGTTCTTTTGTTGCCGTATTGATACTTACGGGGTGACTTGATTTAAAGTTTACAATAGTTGCCTTTACGTCAACTTTACCTGAAGTAACGGCAACGTTTATCTTGCTTTCGGATGTAAATA
>CAZXOQ010000161.1:0-2167 GCA_964642415.1 uncultured Christensenella sp.
AAGAAAAATACGTCGTCTGCAACGGCGACGAGGGCGATCCCGGTGCGTTTATGGATAGATCGGTTATGGAAGACGATCCCCATAGAATGATAGAGGGTATGATTATCGCGGGTATCGCGTGCGGCGCTAAAGAAGGTTATATTTACGTTCGTGCGGAATATCCTAAGGCGGTTGCAAGACTAAATCTCGCTATAAAGCAAGCTACCGAGCTCGGCGTTATGGGTGATGATATTTTAGGTTCGGGCAAAAGCTTTAAGTTACATATAAACAAAGGCGCGGGCGCGTTCGTTTGCGGCGAAGGTTCGGCTTTAACCGCTTCTATAGAAGGCAAACGCGGAATGCCCAGAACCAAACCCCCGCGTACGGTTGAGCACGGTTTATTCGATAAGCCCACCGTTTTGAACAACGTTGAAACGTTTGCTAACGTAGCTCTTATTGTAAACAAAGGCGCTGCGTGGTTTAAGGCTATCGGTACGGAAAATTCTTCCGGAACTAAGACTTTCGCTCTTACTGGCAATATTAAAAACGCAGGTCTTATAGAAGTGCCTATGGGCACTACTTTAAGAGAGGTTATTTTCGATATCGGCGGCGGCGTTAGGGACGGCAAAAAATTCAAAGCCGTTCAGATCGGCGGTCCTTCCGGCGGATGTTTGACGGAAGAACATTTAGATCTTCCGCTTGACTTCGATTCTCTTAAAAAGGTCGGCGCGATAATCGGTTCGGGCGGATTGGTTGTTATGGATGACCATACGTGTATGGTAGAAGTTGCGCGTTTCTTTATGAATTTCACTCAGCACGAATCGTGCGGCAAGTGCGTTCCGTGCAGAGAAGGAACAAAGAGAATGCTTGAAATTCTTAACCGAATCGTAGAGGGCAAAGGTGAAGACGGAGATATAGAGTTGCTTAAAGAATTGGGCGAATCTATTTCTGCAATGGCGCTTTGCGGTTTAGGCAAAACAGCCGCAGGACCGGTTCTTTCAACAATCAAGTATTTCGAGGACGAATATAAAGCGCATATTTACGATAAGCATTGTCCCGCTAACGCTTGTCAAAAACTTAAGACGATTAAAATCGATCCCGAACTGTGCAAAGGCTGCAGCAAGTGCGCTCGTCATTGCCCCGTTTTGGCTATTACCGGCGAAATTAAAAAGACCTTCGTCATCGATCAGTCTAAGTGCATAAAATGCGGAACATGTTTAAGCGATTGCCCGTTCGGCGCGATAAAGGAGAGTTGGAATGGATAAGAAATTTATGACGATTGACGGTAAAACCGTCGAAATTAACGGAGAACGCAATATTCTTGAAGTGGCAAGAAAGGCGGGTATCGATATTCCTGCGTTTTGCTACGATCCGGAACTTTCCGTTTACGGCGCGTGCAGAATGTGCGTGTTTGAAAACGAACGCGGCGGAATAGACGCGTCTTGTTCGGCGCAACCGCGTGACGGTATGGTTATCAAAACCAATACGCCTAAGCTCAGAAAATATAGAAAAATGGTTTTAGAACTTTTGCTTGCGGGGCATTGCAGAGATTGTACGGTTTGCCCCAAAAACAATAAGTGTAAGCTTCAAGAGTTTGCGTTACGTTATAATCTTACCGACGTAAGATTCCCGAATAACTACGATAAAGCTGAAAAAGATACTTCTTCTTGCTCTATCGTTCGCGATTCCGAAAAGTGCATACTTTGCGGCAAATGCGTAAGGGTTTGTAACGAAATTCAAAACGTCGGCGCGATAGATTACGGCTTTAGAAGTTCTAAAATGAAAATAGTTACCGCTTTTGACGGAGAAATAGCAAAATCGCCTTGCGTGGGTTGCGGTCAATGCGCCGCGGTTTGCCCCGTTGGCGCGATTACCGTTAAAAACGACGCCGATAAGGTTTGGAACGCTTTGGCTGATTCTTCTACGGAAGTTTCAATTCAGGTTGCTCCGGCGGTTAGAGTGGCTCTCGGCAAAGAGTTCGGATTTAAAGAGGGCGAACCTCTTATGGGCAAGTTGGTATTTGCGTTAAAAGCACTCGGTTTCGATAAGGTTTACGATACCTCTCTCGGCGCGGATATGACGATTTTCGAGGAAGCTGCCGAATTTTTGGATAGGCTTAACAACGGCGGCAAGCTTCCGCTGTTTACATCTTGCTGTCCGGCATGGGTTAAGTATGCCGAACAAAAAT
>CAZXOQ010000162.1:0-2156 GCA_964642415.1 uncultured Christensenella sp.
GGGTAGGAATTACCGTTACAAGTGTTTAAGCAAATTATCGTAGCTGAAACCGCTGCAATAACCACTGCAAGTAGAACTATAATCGGCAAAAGCTTTTTCTTGTTCATTTCCTTCTCCTATTTTCGACTTTAGTCGATTTTTTAATTAATTTTAGCATGTCGCCTATATATTTGTCAACCAATCAATCAATCAATTAATAAATTTTTACACTGTCGGTTTTTTTACCGAAAAAAGTATTATTATTCCGTCCCCTCTTTCGTCATTGCGAGGAGCGAGGCGACGTGGCAATCTCATCCGCTTTTTCTTTCCGTTTTCTCTTTCGTCATTGCGAGGGACAACGGCTTTGACGTTGTGACGTGGCAATCTCAACCGCTTTGCTCTCTTTTTTCGTCACTTTGTGCGGCGGAACGCGTTAATCTCTTTCCCTTTTTTTATCGCATAAAAAAAGGTCTGATCACTTACCGTATCAAACCTATAGTTTATTATATGCACACCAAACATTTTTTGCCACGCTATGCATACTTCTTATCAAAAACGCAAATTCGTTGTACCGCTAAAATTTGTTCTTTCACGCCGTTCTTCTTACGCTTGCAATATTATTTTATAACTTAAAAAAAATCTCTCGACGTTTTTTCTCTTTTATAAATTCTCTGTATCAACCCCGTCAAATCCCTATACACAAGAAAAAAGGTCTGGCACTTTTCGTGTCAAACCCATAGTTTTGGTAGAGGCGTAGGGACTTGAACCCTAGACCTCTCGCATGTGAAGCGAGCGCTCTAACCAACTGAGCTACGTCTCCGTAACGTTGATTATTTTATCACATTACCGTTTTTTTTGCAAGCATTTTTTGCCTTAATATACTCTTAAAGTATTAAAGAGTTTATTTTACGCATACTCTACGGTATAAATGATTAAAATTTGTTTACGAAAAAAACTGTTTTTTCTATTAACGGTTTTATTTTCTTTACCGATATTTGCCGCTATATTTTCGCTTTATCCGCCAAAAGCTAAAGCGTTATCTATGCCCTTTTATGACCTAAAGCCCGCAAATTTATCGTTGAGAGCAGAGTTTTTTACCTCTTACCCCGCCTCTACTGAAGAACGCAAGCACAACATAAAAACGGCAGCGGCGGCACTCGATAAAACCTTTGTTGACGTCGGAGCGGAATTTTCTTTTAACTTAACCGTCGGCGAAAGAACGGAAGCGCGCGGATACAAAAAAGCAAAAATAATTTCTCGCGGACGTTTTGAAGAGGGCTTTGGCGGAGGCGTTTGTCAAGTTTCTACAACGCTATATAATGCTGTTCTTCTCGCCGGACTAGAAGTATCCGAATATCACCCTCACAGTTTACCCGTTTCGTATATAGCGCCGTCGTTTGACGCTATGGTTAGTTTCGGGAGCGCCGATTTCAAATTTTGTAACAATACGCACAATCCCGTAATAATCAAAGTATATGCCGACAATTCAATAATAAAAATACAAATATACGGCGAACCTATGACCGAAAAATACGTAAGACAAAGCCGCATTACCGAAGAAATCCGCTGTTTCTCATACGAGCTTATTATAGACGACAAAAACGAATTCCCCGAACTTAGCAAAGGCGAAAGAAAAGTTATTTGTTACGGAAGAAACGGATATAAAAGCGAAGGCGTTTTAATAAAACTCATAAACGGAAAACCCGTTGCGTCTAAACTAATCAGAACAGACAAATACGATCCGATAAAAACCGTTATTATTGAAGGAACTTCTTTTCCGTTAAACAATGAACCTAAAGATCAAGCGCTAGATTTTTATCGCTAAAACTCACTATTCTTAAGATGGTTAAAACATATGAATATCGCGTATACAACGTTTTTTATAAGATATAGCACGGTTATACGCCGTTTTTGCCTATCTAAAATCTCCGTAAAGAATTTTTTATAAGTTATTTTCTCAAATAAGTAAAAAAACTTTGACAAATCTTTTTTATTATGATAATATACTATGGAAATAACTTATTATAACAGCACACGGAGAAATACCCAAGTGGCTCAAGGGGCTCCCCTGCTAAGGGAGTAGTATGGCTTAAACCGTAGCGAGGGTTCAAATCCCTCTTTCTCCGCCAAGAGCAACTCGTTTGAACTCATTTCGTTCAAGCGAGTTTTCTTTTATT
>CAZXOQ010000163.1:0-2141 GCA_964642415.1 uncultured Christensenella sp.
GTATACGGCGGCGGCTATATCGCGAGTGGCGTATAACGAAGACCCGTCCGATTTGAGGATCAAACAAGGCGGCATTCCGTATTCTTCTAAATCTACTATAGAAGCCCCGTCAGATACCTTAAGCAAATTCTTTTCTTTCAATTCGTCTACGACAACGTCCATTTTATCGTTATAAAAACTTTCGCCCGCGTAAGAATCAAAAGAAACGTTAAGCTCTTTATAAATTTTATCCACTTCTTCTAAAGTAATCTTTTTAAACATTTCAAATAGAGAGAGAGAATCGGGATCACCGTCTTCAATCAACTTGAAATAATGACGAGCCTCGTCATCGAGTTCGGGACGAGATTTAGCTTCTTCGTGAAATTTAACGTATAATCGCGTAAGCTCTTTAAGTCTGCCCTCTTTTACTAGTTCGGCGTTGCTCCATAACTTATACGCAACGATAAGCTTACCGAATTGAGTTCCGTAATCGCCCAAATGATTTATCCCGACGACGTTATAACCCAAAAATCTGTAAATCTTGCATAAAGCGCTGCCGATAACCGTAGTGCTTAGGTGACCGATATGGAACGGCTTGGCAATGTTTATCGATGAATAATCGATACAAACGGTTTTGCCTTTCCCGATATCGGAAGAACCGTATAAATCGCCTTCGGCTAAAACTTCTTTAAGCGTAGCTTGCGCGAAAGATTTACGGTTGACCTTAAAATTAAGGTAACCGCCGACAACCGACGCTTCGCTTATAATTTCGTCGGTAACGAATTTTTCTTTAAGTTCGCTTGCGATTTTTATCGGAGAGGACTTAAAAATTTTAGATAGCTTAAAACAAGGCAATGCATAATCGCCCATAGAGTTATCGGGCGGTATTTCTATAAAAGAGCAAAGTTCTTTTTTATCTATCCCTTCAACGTTAATTTTTTCTGCAATGTAATTTTTATAATTCATATTTTTTTCTCACTTATATTTATTTTATCACATTATTTATCAAAAAAGCAAATTAAAAACTTGTATTTTTAACGATTTTGCTTTATAATTATAAACGTAAAAGAAATTACGGAGTATTTTATAATGAAATTAGGTGTTGTAGGACTACCCAACGTAGGAAAATCAACTTTATTTAACGCGATAACCAAAGCCGGCGCGGAATGCGCTAACTACCCCTTTTGCACGATCGAGCCGAACGTAGGCGTCGTTGCCGTTCCCGATCAAAGACTTAACGTTTTAGGCAAAATGTATAACACAAAAAAAATCACGCCCGCCGTCGTCGAATTCGTCGATATCGCAGGACTTGTTAAGGGTGCTTCTCAAGGTGAAGGACTTGGCAATAAATTTCTTGCAAACATAAGAGAAACCGACGCGATAGTACACGTTGTCAGATGTTTTAACGACGCAAACGTTACGCACGTAGAAGATTCCGTCGATCCGATAAGAGATATCGAAACTATTAACTTAGAACTGATTTTTGCCGATACCGAAGCCGTTAAAAAGAAGCTTGATAAAGCGCAAGGGCTGATAAAAACCGGCGATAAAAAGTATAAAATCGAAACGGAATTTTTAACCAGACTTTACGAACACTTAACCGATCTTAAACCGGCAAGAACGTTAAGCGTTAACGACGAAGAAAAAGCTTACCTTAAAGGTTTGTTTTTGCTCACGGATAAACCCGTTATATATACCGCTAACGTAAGCGAAGACGATATGAGCAAATCCGACGACGCTATCCCCCTTGCCAAAAAAGTTATCGATTTCGCAAAAAGCGAAAATGCGGAATATATGGTTGTTTGCGCAAAAACGGAAGAAGAACTCAGCTCTCTTGACGAAGACGAAAAGCAAATGTTTTTAACCGAACTAGGCGTAAAAGAAAGCGGCTTAGATAAACTCATAAAAGCCTCGTATAAAATTTTAGGACTTATCAGTTATTTGACCGCAGGCGAAAAAGAAGTTAGAGCGTGGACAATTGAAAACGGAACTAAAGCACCCCAAGCGGCAGGCAAAATACACTCTGATTTTGAAAGAGGGTTTATCCGCGCGGAGATTGTCGATTACGACGTTTTAACCGAATTAGGTTCTTTCAATGCCGCAAAAGAAAAAGGTAAAGTTCGCTCCGAGGGCAAAGATTACGTAATAAAAGACGGCGACGT
>CAZXOQ010000164.1:0-2129 GCA_964642415.1 uncultured Christensenella sp.
CTATATTGCCGTTAGGCTCTTTTCGTTTATACGCCCCGATTGCTTTAAGCGCGTTTTCGGTTTCTTCGTCGCTTGCCGCAAGCGTAGTCGCAAGCATTGAGGTCGTTCCGTGACGAAGGTGAAAATTTGCGATTTCTTCGCAAGCCGTTTCGGTTGCGTCCATAAAATCGAAACCGTTACCGCCGTGACAATGCAAATCGATAAACCCCGGTATCAAATATCGGTTTTCGGCGTCTATAACGCTATCCGAAGAAAATTTTTCCGTGCCGACGTAACTTATCGTTTCGTTATCTATAATACATACGCCGTTATCGATAACGTTTTCAGCCGTTACTATTTTTGCGTTTATTATTGCGGTTTTCATCTAAGTTCTTCCAAAACGGGAGTGAGATTAATTCTTACGCCCTCTTTTATGCTCTTATTGGCGGCAATCCCGATCATTGCAGATTTTACGCCGTCGTAACTGTCTGAACACTGCCCCAACAAATCGCTTCCCTCGTTTCCGAAAATCATCGCGGTAAGCCTATCGTCGCCGCCGGCGTGGTCGCCCGTTTCTTTAGGAAAAGTTATCTCGTTAGTTTGACCGTTTCTGTCATACACGATTATCTTATACTTATCCCCCTTGAAAAAAGTAGACGTTTCTATTCTACCCTTTTCACCTATTATATTTAAGGTATACCCCTCGTCGGTATTAAACAAATTCAACGTATAAGTCAAAAGCGTACCCTTTTTATAGGATACCGAAACGGACATACTGTCGTAAATATCGGTATCGTTTTTAAATACGCAATGATCCCTTACGTAACCGTCTTCACCCTCCGCGTCGTAATACATTTTTTTCATAAACTCTTCGTCATACATATCGCCCACGGCAACGCACTTGTCTTTATACTCGCAAGTACGGCAGTTTTCGCCGTGAGGTCTGTCGTCGTTGCCGAAATAAAACCTTGCGCCTTGCGCGCTAACGTAAGCGGGATCGTCGTTTAACAGCCAATTTATTATGTCGAAATGATGCGTTGCTTTATGAACCAACATTCCTCCGCTATTATTCATAAAGCGGTGCCATCTTTTGAAATAATCGCCGCCGTGTTCAGTATTCAAAACGTAATCGTAATTAATCGCAAGCGGCTTGCCGATAACGCCCGACGAAACTATTTCTTTAAGCTTGACAAAATACGGCATAAACCTACAATTAAAAAGCACGGTAACCTTTTTGCCCGTTTCTTTTTCGGCGCGGCGAATCGCAAAACATTTTTCTTGATCTATAGTTATCGGTTTTTCGGTATATACGTCGCACCCTTTTTTTAGCGATCGTATGATATATTCGTGATGCATACAATCGGGCGTGGTAACGAAAACCGCGTCAGGTTTTAATTCGTTAAGCATCAAATCGAAATCGCGATATATCTTCATATCGGCGTTAAGCGTATCGCGATAATATTCGCAACGCTTTACGTTAACGTCGCACACACCGATAATGGCGATTTTATCGGAATAATTTTCGATTATGCTTTTTGCAAACGAATAACATCTATGCCCCGTTCCGACGATAACCAGCTTTTTCATAACTACTCCTTTGTTGCAACTTTGCAACGGCGCTACTTATTGTTTTGTTTAATAGAATTATATCACCACAAAAAGGATTTTTACAACATATATCGTCACATTTTTAATCAAATTACATATTTCATACCAACATATAACAACTTTAATAAACGCTTTTCGATAAAATTCTTGACTAATCTTAAAAAAGAATATAATATTAGTAATATACCGTATTTTTGAGGAGAATATGTCTTTTATAGAAATAGAATACCGCCGCCGCGATAAAGAATGGAATATGGCGGATTTGCAAACTCACGATTTTTACGAAATATATTATCTTTTAAAAGGAGAACGCCGCTTTTTTATAGAAGATAAAATAGTTACGCTAAGCGAAAACCACGTGGTAATCATTCCACCTTTTTGTATGCACAAAACGGAAGGCGGCCCCTATCAAAGAATAAATCTTTATATTTCTAACGACCTTTTATACGAGTCTGAAAAAAAGTTTTTAAACTCTTGCCCGTCGTTTTTATCTCTAAATTCCGATGCCGAAGCAAAAAAAACCGTTCTTTCGCTTTTCTATC
>CAZXOQ010000165.1:0-2108 GCA_964642415.1 uncultured Christensenella sp.
GCGGAAGCGCGCGAGGCAATGTTTTTGCAAGCATTGGCGACATCGAGAGAGCAATGCAACGACTTGATTTTGACGCAAAATGTGCGAATCGCGGAACAGACGCAGCAAGTGAAGAACTTAGAATGGAGCAACAAAAGGCTCGTGAGCGAGCTGAGAAGCGCCGTTTGGAATGTGCCGCAAGAAGTGAAAGAAGAGAACCAGAAGTTCTCAAAGGACCTGAACCAAACGTTAGAGAAGATATCGAAAACGGTAACGGGAATAGAGCACCAAGTAAGTACAGCTACGGCAAAGGCGACTGATGAAGCGGTAAGAGTTATGAAGCAAAGTATCACTAAAATGGCGGATAACGCCGTAATCGCTGTAAATGAAAGTGCCGGTAAGATGATAAGCGAGGTTAATAAGGCGAAAAAGGAAATAGAAAAGGTAAAAGACGATATCCATTTTGAAAGCGGATTTAGAAAGTTTATGTTTTGGCTTTCACCCGTGCTAGCGATTGCGCAAACTATCGCCTTAGCAATAGTGATATTTGGTTAAAACGGAAGGGAAGCCCGATTTTATTCCTTTTTCAATAAAATGAATATCCAATTCTATTCCTTCTAAACTAAGCAAAAATCGCTAAACAGTTATAAAACGCATACAAACGTCTAAAAAATTAAAAACTTTTTTTCAAAAACAAATAATTTTAGCTTGACTTGGCAAAAACGGATGAGTATAATGTATCTACAATATATCGTATATATACGAACGATATAAAAACGGAGGTGCAGTTATGAAAGTTAGCGAAGTGATAGAGAAAGCAAACCTTGGAGAGGGTTTGACTGTGGAAGAAATCAAAATTTATAAGGCTAACGTGAAAGAGAAAAAGCACGTGTACGGCAAGTATGGAACGCTTGCAAAACGATATATCGAAGAACATAATTTCGGTAAATTGTTGAGTTTGGCTGGGCATTTGCCCGAATACCTGCACGGCGTAGATAAAGAAGCGGAAGCGCTCTACGACGTTTTGTGGGACAAGCTTTCTAAAAGCGAAGAGTATTGTCGTACGGGGAATTACTTGGAAGACGTGAAGCGAATCAACGCGATGAAACAGGTAATTGAGGAAGAGATATTAAACGAAATCGTTTACGTATAAGGGGCTAAAATTATGAAAGTATTAAAAATAATGGAAGTAGCAGGCAGAGTTTTACTTGCGGGCGTATTGATAGCGAGTAATTTTATCATGAACGTGATAGGGCTTATTATCGGTGCGATTACGTCGCAAAAATAATCCAATAAGCAAGTAAAAATAGATGAGATTAAGAGGTTGAACAAACCTTTATAAAAACAAAAATGCCACTGAAACTCAGGAAACGTAAGTACGCTATTGAACAAATAGAGGGGGAAAACTATGAGAAGTGGCAAAACAATTAAATATATCCTAGCTTATGAGATGAACAATAGTAGTTGGCGGGGGAAATAATTAAAAGGAGGCTATATGCTATAAATGGAGAGAGAATATTGTATCTATAAGGTAAGAGAACATAGTAGCCGTTCGGGGGAGAGGACATTGTACCCCGTAGCAATAATAAAAAATTATAGGAGTGACAAAGGAACAGAAAAAATTAAGAGAGGTAATGGATGAAAAATACATCGCTTTCTTGCTACTTGAAAGTATGTATAAATCAGGAAAAATTAACAAAGCAACGTATGAAAACGTGCTAAAAGAAAAAAGAAAGTATATTGAAGAAAAGTATAATATAAAGGATGTGATAGTATGAGTAGGGTGGTATTATCCGATTTATCGGACAACAAAGTAGTTATGCCGACTAACGTTTCAAAATTTGATAGAAATAGAGAAAGAACCATCGTTTTCTATGGGCGTGTATCAACCGAACATGAAGCACAACTTTCTGCGCTTGAAAACCAAATGCAATGGTATGACGACCAAGCAAAATACCATCCGAATTGGAGCGTGTTGAAAAAATACATAGACAGGGGAATTACGGGAACACAAGCAAAAAAAAGACCTGCGTTTATGGAAATGTTGGGAGATGCCAAGCGTAATAAATTTGATTTGATTGTGACGCGTGAGGTTTGCCGTTTTGCAAGAAATACGGTGGATACGCTTG
>CAZXOQ010000166.1:0-2087 GCA_964642415.1 uncultured Christensenella sp.
TTTTGTTTTTTCGTTATTCCGCTTTCGCGAAGATTGCCATGCTATCGATTACAATGACGGTTATTCTCCGCTTCCATCGTACAAGGCGGAAGCGGAAAAAGACTTTATTCTTTATAAAATTTATTACGATTCTCTTCTTTAAGCGTTTTTATCGTGCTTTGATTTTACCACAAGCGCTATGGTTATTGCAACTAAAATCGCAGATAAGATTATTGCGACGGCAATGTCCAAAACGATATTCTCGTTCGTTCCGTTTTTAACGACAGACGTTTCAAAATTGCCGTTTGCAAAATCAGTCGAACCGTACGTTGCCGAGTCTTTTTTAGAAAGTTGTTCCGCTTGCGGATATACGGTTGCGTCTACTTTCTTTTTGGTTTCCGTTTGGTTGTCTAAATCGACAACCTTTTCACCATCAAATGCTTCTATCACGATTTTATCCGTATTGCCGGCGATAACGAAGTTGCTGACGTCGCCACCGAACTCTAACGAATCGTTAAGTAAAACGTAGTTGTTTACTATTTCGCCGTCGATAGCAAGATAAATATATCTGCCTGCATAAGTAATATCTCCGTCGTCGTTATAATAAATCTTAAGTGCACCAATCTCTACGTTAAAGGTTTTAGCAAAGTCTGAACTCCCGTCTCCATAAAGATCAAACCCTTCGGGCATACCTGACTTAAACGTTTCAATGGTTGTACTGCCGCTTCGCAAATCAAGCGTGCTTACGCCGGAATTCCAAGCAACAACACCGCTTGCGAAACTAAAATAAAAGTTACCTTTATCGCCTTTATAATATTTATCGGTATTAAACATTCCGAAATATTGAGCCCACTTGTTACTGTTCGTAGTCATTTTAAATCTAACTACGTCGTAACCTTTCATATCAAAAACGTTATTCTTCATTTGTTCGATATCGTCGGTATTTTCATTAATAACTACTACTTGCTTATTTTCTCCACCGTAAACGGTTGCAATGTCAAGAATATTAACGTTTGTATAATCGATAGAATGTTTATCGCTCAGTATCGGGTTTATCCTAAACAATGCGACAGCCTTTCCGTAATAGCCGTTTTTAAAGTCGCACACTACTTTTGCCGTACCTTCGGTCTTATTGTTCTCGTAAGAAACGTCGTAGCAATCGCTCTTTATTGCTTTGCCGTCAAGGTCAACGGCTACTACCGCGGGCGTTATGGCAGTGCCGTCCGCATTTACTGTATAGACGGTTTTAGAAAGAGTTATTATAGCGTTGCTTGCGTTTTTATACCGGATTATTTCAAAATCAGCCGAAGACGTTCCTTTATATTTACCCTTAAACGTAAAAGTTACTGTTCCGCTTGTTTCGGTAAGATTGATATATGACACATCGTAATATTTGCTTTCGATCAATCTTACGTACGTTTCGTCGTTTTTCATGTTTGCACCGAACACATAATGTTGCACGGATATATCTTGTTCGTGATAAACGGCTTTTGTTTCAACTCTCGTTTTACCCGTCAAATCAATAACGTTTTCTTCGCTAATAGCATAACTGCTTAAGGTAACATTTTGAGAATACATCTGCCAAGCAAAATTATCGCAACTTACGGGTATTGACGAAATAAACGGTATTTCTAATATCCTTACGCCGCCTATTTCTAAATAAAACAATTTGCCTGCATACTTTCCGTTCGCCGCCAATAGAATATCTATACCGCCCATCTCTACGCCGTAAACACTGCCCGCGCTAAAATTCAGCCATTCGGGTTGAGCGACAGATCCCGACGTTATCTTGTTTGCGTTATTCGTTTGATAAATCTCATAACTTATTTTTCCGTCCCCGTAAGAACTGTCTTTTCCTAACTTAAAGTATATCATTGCGGTATTAGCGTCAGTTCTAAAATACGTGTTTGCAAACATAGCCAAATTTACAAAACCCCAGTTTCCGCCGGTATGCGTAAGCGTAAATCTTACAACGTCCGCTCCGCCTAATGTAGATACTTGATTTCCCGTTCCGCCCCAATCCGTCGTAACGTTCGATATAGGCGTTTCTATGTTCTTTATCGTATAATCGGTTGATAACACATATCCGTCGGGCACCGGGTTTTGGT
>CAZXOQ010000167.1:0-2062 GCA_964642415.1 uncultured Christensenella sp.
TTATTAGGTTATGCCGTTTCGGGTTCCGTAATTATATAATTGTCGTAAAGTTTTTCTGGCGGCATATAATAAACGGTACGGCAAACAAAAACGGAAAAAGTTTCGGTGAACCGAGAAAAAGGAGAGTAAAAAATATGACAAAAAAATTGAAGAAGATTTTGCTATTCGTTACGTGTCTTATGATGTTTTTCTGCGTCGCATTGTTTGCCGCATGCGGCGGAAATAAGAATTGCAATCACGAGTACGGCGATTGGAAAATCGAAAAAGAGGCTACTTGCACGGAAAAAGGATTTAAAACCCGTAGTTGTTCTAAGTGCAACGACGTGGAAGCGGAGGATATCCCCGCTGGACACAAAGGAACGCTTTATTGTACCGCCTGCAATAAAACGTTGGTTGACGATAATTTTACGACCGCTTTCAATAATTCGTTCGGTACGATAAAAAAGAATAGCGGAATAGAAGCGTCGATTAGCAATTTCTCGTTTTATAAGCAATATCCGGAATATATCAACGAGTATAATATAAAAAACTTTAAGACGTTTGCCGGACTTGATTCCGAAGGAAAATTGTTTGCTTATGGTAACGTCGATTTTACCTATAAAGAAGGTAATACTTTAGGCAGTATAATTTCTCAATTTGTATTGAAAGATAATAAGATTTATTTTTATGCAAGTACGAATAGCGCTGAAGAGTATGGTATAATAGATATTGCCGAATCGATAACCGATGAAATTGTTTCGGAGGAATTAGAAACGGAAGACGTTGCCAATATACTAAACCTTGTAATATCTAATTTGCCGACGTTTGTAAACGATGAAGTTTCCGTGATTAAGGATAAACTTACCGAAACCGTTAAAACGGGAATACTTATAACGAAAACGGCTCCGTTAGATTGTATCGTTGCTTTATCCGAAGAAAACGCTAATTACGTTTTAAGTAAAAAGTCCACGGTATTTGCCGATTTTGTCGACGACTTCGTAAATCTCAAGGCGATGGATTTTATTAAAAAATATTTAGGAAGCGAAGTCGCTAAATTAATTTCCGATACTCCCAATTTACTCAATAAAAAAGTAAGCGAATTATTAACTGATTTTGCCGCCAACGGTGTTACGGTTGACGGTGTCGTTGCGCTTTTAGATGAATGCGCTAAGATATATTCGGACGATAAAAACGCCACTTTCAAATCTCTCACCGAAATTGATATAGCCGCAACGGTAGAACAGTATAAAAATAATACTATCGTCGAAATTATTTATGATTTGGTAAAACAAGCATCTTCTTCGATAACTAAAAATATGATTGAGACTCAAGTTATCGGAGTAATTACAAAATTAACCGCAAAAACCATTCCGCAATTGATTTTTGAAGACGAGGACGATTTGGAAAATTTTAATGAATCGGTTGTCGAAATTAAAAAAGCGGCTGTTGTGATTGACGAAACTTCTTCTTATAACTATACGTTTGCAAAAGACGGAAAGAGTTGCGGAAAAGCAACTGCGGAATTTAAGCCGTATAGGTTTGCTAACGAATTTACCGATGTGGTTGATGACATTAAATTCGACGAAAATTTGACTATTAAAGGAGAAGTTGTTTTCGGTGCGACTCCCAACGCAACCGGTGCAAAAGTTGACGTCGACGCTTTAATTAAAAAAGTTAGCGATAAAGTTGCAGCGGATAATGCAAAAAAAGACGAATCTGAAAATATAAAAGATGAATTGCTTTCGTATTCTAATTTTGACAACGTTGCGGTAAAGTGTGTGGAAACTTATAAAGATTCATCTTCTATTTACATAAAGAATGCCGCCGGAACTATTATGTATATTAAAAAATATGGTACGGAAGTCTATTACGAGAAAATAGATGATAATACTTATAATGAATATACAAAATCTGATGACGGGTCTTGGGTGAAAAACTTATACGATTCTAAACCGAATAATTTTTATTTTTTCGACGAAATATACAATATGTGTAAACAAAATATTGATATAAAATGTGGAATGTTTTACACTTATGATTCGGCAAGCGGAAAATACCGCTTGCCGAATCATAAGTGTAAAAC
>CAZXOQ010000168.1:0-2058 GCA_964642415.1 uncultured Christensenella sp.
CTATAATGACTCACGGCGGAACGCTTTGTCCGTTGCCGTATTTTTCGCCCAAGTCTTCGCTTGCGTGCATTACTTCTGAAAAGATAACTTGTTTTAACGGCGTTCCCACTATGTTTATCGCGATGTTTGCGCACGAAGATTTTGCAAAAACAGACTTTTCGCACGTACGTACCGGCATAATGGCAGGTTCTAACTGCCCTGCCGACTTAATGAGAAGAGCTGCCCGCGAGATGAATATGAAAGAAATAATCAGCGTTTACGGGCAAACGGAAGCCGCGCCCGGTTGCACGATGGGCGAGGTTAACGAGGACGAAGATCACCGCGTAGAAACGGTTGGTACGGCGTTCCCCAACGTAGAATGTAAGATTATTGATCCCGAAACGGGTAAAGATCTTCCCGATGGAGAAAGCGGTGAGTTTGTCGCACGCGGCTTTAACATAATGAAGGGCTATTATAAAATGCCTAACGCAACAGCCGGCGCAATAGATAAAGACGGGTGGTTACACTCGGGCGATATATGTATGCGCACGAGCGACGGATATTATAAGGTTACGGGCAGACTTAAAGATATGATTATTCGCGGCGGCGAAAATATTTATCCGAGAGAGATAGAAGAATTTTATCTTACGCACGAAAAGATTAAAGACGTGCAAGTGGTCGGTGTTCCCGATAAAAAATACGGAGAAGAAGCTTGCGCTTGGATTGTTCTTAAAAAGGGCGAAGTTTCAGACGAAACCGAAATGCGCGAATTCGGCAAGGCTCATATCGCGTCGCATAAAGTGCCGAGGTATTTTATGTTTGTAGATAACTTCCCGATGAACGCCGCGGGAAAGATTTTAAAGTATAAAATGAAAGAAGAATCCGTAGAAAAACTCGGATTATAAAATCACGGCTTAAGATTATAACTTAAAAGATGGCGTATGCGGCGAAGCTTAAGCTGCAAAAATTGATAGAGAAAAAAATTTTAAAAACGCTTTCAAACGCTTGACAATAAAAAGCCAAAGTGATATTTTAAAAATACAATTCGATTAAAGGCTGTGACGAAGACGGAACAGCGCAACAGATTTTTCAGAGAGCCGACGGGTGGTGCGAGTCGGTAGGTCGGCGCAAATTCTTATCACTTCCGAGCCGAAACGGTAAAATTTCAGTTATAAAGTAATCGTTTCCGTTTTGCCACGTTACGGCATAGGATTTGTTAGAATCCGAAAAGCGGCGCGTAAGCGCAATTTGAGTGGTACCGCGGGTATAATAGCTCGTCTCATAAAAGAGACGGGCTTTTTCTTTTTTTGCGGTAGATATAAAAATAATAAGGAGAACAACGCATGAACAATTCCTCAATCAACGAACTTAACGAAATAGCGGCAAGAATAAAAGAAATGCGCCGCGTATACGGTTGGAGCGCTGCCGAAATGGCGGCAAAAACCGAAATTTCGGAATCAGACTATAATAGTTACGAAAATGCCGAAGCTGATCTTCCGTTTACGTTCGTGCATAAATGCGCGCTTGCGTTCGGTATCGAACTTACCGAACTGTTAGAAGGCAGCAGCCCGCGCCTTTCGTCTTATACCGTAACGCGTCACGGTTGCGGCGAACAAACGGCTAAAGAAAAGGGCATTACCATTTCTTCGCTCGCGCCGAAGTTCCGCGGTAAGCTTTCAGAACCGTATTGGGTTCGTTACGAATACCGCCCCGAGCTTTTAAATAAACCCATTCATCTCACCAAGCATAGCGGTCAAGAGTTCGACCTTGTTCTCGAAGGCAAGTTGAAAGTTCAAGTGGGCGAACATACCGAAGTGCTTTGCGAAGGCGACAGCATATATTATAATTCGTCTACCCCGCACGGTATGATTGCTGTAGACGGCAAAGACTGTGTTTTCGTAGCGGTAGTTTTATCGGGCGAAAATTCGGAGAGCGACGCTAAAGAAACTATTCTTGCAGGCGCAAAAGAAGACTCTCTCATATGCGACAAGTTCGCCGATTGCATTACCGACGAACACGGCGCGTTAAAGTCTATCGAGTTTAAAAATACCGATACGTTTAACTTCGGTTTCGATGTTG
>CAZXOQ010000169.1:0-2037 GCA_964642415.1 uncultured Christensenella sp.
CCGTTACCGCGCACAATACGAGCGCAATTATCTTTTTTATTGTCTTTTTCATTTAAGTAATCTCCTTCTGTCTAATTTTTTTGCTATTTTAAGTCCCGCTTCCTGAACGAGTTGAACTATTAAAACCGTTATTACTATCAATACCCAGAACAAAACGGATTTCATATAATCTCCCGTATGTCTTGTATAATAGGTGTATATTTCGGATATAAGCCCGCCCGCGCCTATGTTGTACGCAAAAGACGTATATCCCAAAATGCTTACCATAACCACAGATACGCCGGTTATCAGCGAAACGCGCGCTTCGAGGATAAGCACTTTAGTAATCAGTTGAAAGTCCGTCGCGCCGAGAGATTTAACCGCTTCGAGTTCGCCCGCGGGAACTTCCGCCAGCGACTGTTCTACCATACGCGCCACGAAACCGAATGCGCAAACGGTAAGCGGAATAAGTATCGCGTACCATTTTCCCGTGCCGACTCCGAACCACGCCCGCGACCACGGCATACATATGACTATTATAATAAGACACGGAACAGAACGCAAAACGTTCACTATAACCCCTACTACGGTATTAAGCCATTTACACGGTTTAAGACCGTTTTTAGAAGTTACGTTTAAGAGAACCCCGCACGGGAGTCCTAAAAGATACGCGCACGCCGTGGATATTATCGTCATTAAAAGCGTTTCGCCCGTCGCAGTCAAAATATCAATAAAGTTCATCGCTGTCAACCTCCTCGTGAGATATTTTTTCTTTATCGAGATACGCGTTGAGTTTCGCTATATCTTCGCTATAATACGGAAGTCTGAAAATTATTTGTCCGTACGTTTTATCGCCTATTATTTTTGTTTCCGCATAATAGACGGAAAGCAAAATGTTGCATTGTTGAATTATGTTGGTGATGACGGGTTGCTCTATTTCGCCGTCGAACATAAGTTTGACGAACTTTTCGCCTTTAACGCCGGTATGCGCTTTGCCGGAATATATAAGCCGTTTCGCGATAGCCGATTTCGGCGATAAGAAAACGTCTTTTAACGTTCCGTCCGCGACGATTTCCGCATTGTCTATTATTGCGACTTTGTTGCAAATTTCTTCTATCACCGACATTTGATGCGAAATTATAACTATCGTAAGCCCCAACTTTTTATTTAACTCTTTTAAAAGTTGCAATATAGAACGGGTAGTTTCGGGGTCTAACGCAGAAGTCGCTTCGTCGCACAACAGCACCTTCGGATCAGTCATTAACGCCCTTGCTATCGCCACGCGTTGTTGCTGTCCGCCCGAAAGTTCCGACGGGTACGAAGAGAGTTTATCGCCGAGCCCCACCGTTTCTAACAGTTTTACCGCTTTTTCTCTGCGTGCCGCCTTGTCTTTGCCGCCAGATATTTCGCCCGCGAGTTCCACGTTTTTTAATACGCTTCTCTGTTGCAAAAGGTTAAACTGTTGAAAAATCATCGTTACCTTTCTGCGAATTTCGCGAAGCCGCATCTCGCTTACGTCAAAAAGGTTTTCGCCGTCTATAAGCAGTTCGCCGTTAGTCGGTCGCTCCAAAAAATTGATACAGCGAACGAGCGTCGATTTGCCCGCGCCCGATAAACCGATTATACCGTATATATCGCCGTCCTCTATTTTTAAGTTAATGTTTTTAAGCGCAGTGAAATCCCCGTTTTTAGACGGATAAACTTTGCTTAAATTTTTTAGTTCTATCATCTTATACTCCTTTTTTGCAAATAACTAACGTTCGAGAAGAATTTATTTTCCCGAACGTTTTTTGCAACAAAAAAGCGTTCGGGAAAGATTTTCTCCCGAACGCAAAACGCAGTCTTTACCGAATTAAAAAGACACGGCAACAAGCCCACGCTTAAACGCCCAGGAAGTTAACATTCGCATTGTAGTTATGCCGTAAATTTTCATAAATACGTTTTGGCGAACTCGCCGCTCCTTTTTTCTTTCTACGCGTTAAATAATACAACAATTTTTTTCTTATGTCAATTATTTTAACGCGGGTTTTTATTTTTTTCTTTTAAAATTTTTGCATA
>CAZXOQ010000170.1:0-2031 GCA_964642415.1 uncultured Christensenella sp.
GTTCTTACGCGCTTTGCCGAACAGCCTTCGGCAGTTGCTTTTCAAAAGCGGTTAGAAATGTTAGGGATAAAGGTTTATCGCCATTATCCGATAGAGGGCTATCCTACGGAAGTAGAAAAAATCGTTAGCGACGCGGGGTTCGGCAAAAACGAATACGTAGTTACTACCCGTCCGTTAGTGGTGGTAACCGCGCCCGGTCCCGGCAGCGGTAAAATGGCAACCTGTCTTTCTCAGCTTTATCACGAGAATAAGAGAGGGGTTAAAGCGGGTTATGCTAAATACGAAACTTTCCCTATTTGGAACATTCCGCTAAATCACCCCGTAAACGTTGCGTACGAAGCCGCTACGGCGGACTTAAACGACGTGAATATGATAGATCCTTTCCATTTAGACGCTTACGGAACGATGACCGTCAATTATAACAGAGACGTAGAGATTTTTCCCGTGCTTTCGGCAATGCTTGCAAAAGTTATGGGTAGTTCTCCGTATAAGTCGCCTACCGATATGGGCGTTAATATGGCGGGATATTGCATTATTGACGACGACGTGTGCAGAAAAGCTTCAGAACAAGAGATAATCCGCAGATATTACGCCGCGCTTTCCGACGCGCGGAAGGGTGTCGTCGGCAAAGAAGTCGTTTCTAAGATAGAAATTCTTATGCAAAAAATGCATATAACGATAAACGATAGGGCTGTCGTGGGGAGAGCGCTAGAAAAAGAACTTGTTACGGGTTGTCCTTGCGCGGCACTTCAGTTGCCCGACGGGCGAATCGTTACGGGCAAAACGGGTAATCTTCTCGGCGCGGCGGCCGCCACGTTGCTTAACGCGCTTAAAGTGTTGGGCGACGTTGACGATTCTATCGACCTTATATCTTCGGCTTTAATAGAACCGATACAAAAATTGAAGGTCGGGCATATGGGCAGCGTTAATCCGCGCCTTCATACGGATGAGATTTTGCTTTGTCTTGCCGTAAGCGCGGTAACCAATCCGATGGCTCAGCACGCGCTCGATCAGCTGTCTAAACTTAAAGGATCACAAGTACATTCTTCGGTCAGATTATCTCACGTAGATAACAAAACGCTTAAAACGCTCGGCATAGACGTAACGTGCGAGCCTAAGCGGAAAGAAGACGCCGTATATTTTGCAAATTAAGCAAATAAATAAAGGAGGGTTTTTATGCCAACCGTAATTAAAGTATTAGCAGGTTTTAATTCAGCCGTAGCAATCGGCGCTATTGTATTGCTTGTTTTGTTGATTTGCAAGCCTTTGCACGTCGTCAAAAAAGCCGATAAATCGGAAACCGAATCCGATTCCGCGGACGTTAAGTCGGACGAGAATTTGACCGCCCTTAACGAAGAAAAACCGTGTGAAGAAGTCGAAAAAGAGAATTGCGATAGTGAAAGCGATAAAGAGGTCGCTTCCGCCGAGGATAGCGAACGTGAAGACGTTGCCGAAGAAGCTGCAGAAAATGCGGCGGATTTAGAGGAGGATTCGTCCGACGAAACGGAAGATGTCGAAGAGGACGAAGATAGTGAAGAGGCTTCTAACGAAGAAGGGGAAAACACCAGCGCGAAAGGCTTTGATTTTTCACTTTTATCCGCGGCTAAAAGACGTTCTTTTGCCGATAAGATGGCGGATCTTCCGCTTGAAACGAGAGAGTATTTAGATAAAATAGATAACGAGTTTAGGTCTTATAAGGGCGTCAACGCGCGAATATCCGGCGCAGGTATATCTTATAGAGTCGGAAGAAAGCTTATTTCTAAACTTAAAGTGAGGGGAAGAACGCTTACGCTTTATCTCGCTTTAGATGTAAACGAGTTTAAGCAAACCGTGTATTTCCAAAAGGATAGTTCGGATAAAAAGGCTTATGCAAGCGTTCCTTTCACCGTAAAGATTCGTAGCGCAAGGGCGTTTAATAACGTGCTTAAGCTTATATCCGCGGTCGCCGAAAAAGAATCTTTGGCTAAAAATCCGCGCTATAAACAGGTTAACAGCGTAGAGCTTATAAAACAAAAACTCGGCAAATAAGCT
>CAZXOQ010000171.1:0-1995 GCA_964642415.1 uncultured Christensenella sp.
AAATACCCTGTCTCATTATCAAGGTAATAACCCTTATATCGGAAAGAGTTGATCGCACCAATGGTACTTGCCTTGGAGCCGGTAATTTTCTGGCATTCACCGTAAGCGGAATAATAATAGTTTACAACCACATTGCCGTTTGCATCTACAATACCCAGAATGTTCCGGAGGGTATGCGTAACGCCTGATTTTTCTATAAAAAAGTGGGTTTTGTTCGATAATCAAGGATTTTCTAGGGCATCCCATTTTTTGTTAACCAGGGTGAACGTAAAGAGATTCATTAAATAGCCACCACATATAAAAGCGGTTAATAATCCATAATTATTTACAAAGTCAGAAATATCAATTCGTGCATTAATAAAATTTAAAAATAACACTGTTACTAAAATAGACAAAAAGCCAAATAATGCACTGCTAGCAAAATATGCATGAAACTTCTTCTTATTTATTTTTCGCTTTACCATTTTGATATATAGCCATAGCAATACTACTACAGTTCCCCAAATCGGTATTACAGCAAAATAGTTCATCTTTTTATTCATCTTTTCCCCTCCAATTAATGAAATAATTCGTACCAGTCAATGTTTAAAGATATTTCGTATCCTGGCCCCCAGCCAACACCAAATTTAATGCCATTAGTAAAATCGATTGAGATTCCGGCTCCAATATATCCTTTCACTCCAACACTTAAAGCATCGCCGAATTGAATTCCAATAGTTCCCGAAATAATTTCTGCAGTTCCGGAGAAACCAACGCCTACTGATGCATTTGCATTCCAAGTCCCAACTCCCAGATAGATATTAGGATTAGCCAAATTATCATCACTCAACGAACTGAACCATTTAGGTGTGTGGAAAGTAGTATCCAATATTCCTGTACTAAATGAGGCGAGTGAATATCCTTCATCAAATGTATAACTCCAGCCAAGCGTTCCTTTGGCGTAGAAAGCATATATCGACATCCAGGAAGGAATACCATACTTTTGGGGAGTCAACAACCCGACTGCAAAATTCAGCTTATCTGTTGATGTTTTTTTAGTGACATGACCAGCTGAATTAGTCAAAGGTGCAATGTTTGCATGAGAAGGAATAACTACACCACTTGCAGTTGGTATCATTTTTTTACTTACAGCATTGCAAGAACGATGGATAAAATCCTTATTTGCACAAGTATATAGATTTAATTCATTGATAGAGCATAGATTAAATTCTATTGAACCAGATGCTTGAAGAAAACGTTTAATATCTGGCGAATAATATCTTGCGTTGCAATAGAAGAACTCGGTTTCAGCATCGAAGTAATAACCCTTATATCGGAAAGAGTTGATCACGCCAATAGTGGTAGCCTTGGAGCCGGTGATCGCCTTACACTCACCATAAGCAGTATAATTATAGTGGACAACTGCGTTGCCGTTTGCATCTACAATGCCCAGAATGTTCTGAAGGGTATCTCTGATATAGAAATACTTTGCGTTATTGTAGATGAAGCCATAGAGCATTCCGTTCTCATCATAGAGGTAGTCCACTCGCTTTGTTCCGGTATATTCGGCAATGAGCTTGCCACCATTATACACAAATTTGGTGGTAGTTGCAACCCCATTTTTCGTTCAACTTGTACGGCAACATCTTCCGATGTATCCGCTATGTAGTCAATACCATTGTCCGTTTCTGTATCAAAGGCATCGATTGAAAACAGGCCAACATTCTCATCCAGCTTGTGCGAATATTTCTGCCGCTCTTTCTCACGATAGAAGTCCGCATATTGCTCCTGATCCGTTTCCAAAAGGCAACCCTGTACAGGGATGAACCACTTTGAGCCAAATTCCGGCTCTTTTTCTTTCCGCTCCTCGAACTGTTGGTATGTCAATTCGATACCGCACAGAAAAATAGAGCCAAATACCGCCAAGTGTGGTATTTGGCTCGTAAGCGTAAAACCTACCAGCGACTTGCAGTGAGCTTGCCGGTATGAAACAATACTCCCGTATAGTAGCGGATA
>CAZXOQ010000172.1:0-1995 GCA_964642415.1 uncultured Christensenella sp.
GGATAAACCAAAATAGGCTCTTTTCTTATATCGATGCCGTATTTGCCGAACATTCTCATCATTGCGGGGATTCTCTTTTCGATAGTGCCTTCGCCGCCAATCATATCTATCATAGGAGTATCAAGCCAAACGCCCTCTCCGTCGGTAGTCTTTATGCCTTTGCCTCGCTTCGTACATTCGCGAATTATGGTAGAAGCGGTAACGTCCCTCGTTTCGAGCGAATAAACGAAAGCTTCGCCGTCACGATTGACGAGTTGCGCGCCGAGAGATCTAACCTTTTCGGTAACGAGCGCTCCGAAAATTTGAGTAGGCTCTGCCGCACCCGTGGGGTGATACTGAAGGGTATCCGCATACAAAAGCTTTGCGCCCGCGCGATAAGCAAGAACCAATCCGTCAGCCGTTGCGCCGTAGTGGTTGCTCGTGGGGAAACCCTGATAGTGCAATCTGCCCGCGCCGCCCGTAGCGATTATAACGGTTTTTGCTTTGGCAACGAGAATTTCTTCCGTTTCCATATTCATAAGCACAGCGCCTGCGGCGTTGCCGTTTTCGTCTTTTATGATTTCTATCGCGGCGGTAAAGTCTATTACGGGGATTTCTCTATTTAACACTTCGTCGCGAAGCGTTCTCATTATTTCCGCGCCGGAATAGTCTTTGCACGCGTGCATTCTCTTTCTGGAAGTACCGCCGCCGTGCGTGGTAACCATATTTCCGTTTTCGTCTTTATCGAACATAACGCCAAGGTCGGATAACCACTTTATAGCGTCGGGCGCTTCGTTAACAAGCTTATACAAAAGCTCGTGTTTTGCGGCGAAATGACCGCCGCCGAAAGCGTCTAAATAGTGGATAGCCGGACTATCGTTTTCTTTATCCGCCGCTTGAATTCCGCCTTCAGCCATCATGGTGTTTGCATCGCCTATACGAAGCTTGGTTACCATAATAACCTTTGCGCCCGCCGCGTGAGCGGTAATCGCCGCGGAAGAACCCGCGCCGCCGCCGCCGATAACTAAAACGTCCGCCTCGTAATCGGGATGCTCTAAATCGATATTAAGCCCCGTTACTCTCGATTTGCCTTGCAAAAGGTCGGCAAGCTCGTGAAGCACTTTTTCGCCTTTATTAGGACCGACTTTAAGATTTTCGTATGCGGACTCTATATAGTCGGGATGATTTTCTTTCAAAACGGTTTGTTTTTCTTCAGCCGTCATACGAGGGAAAAGCTCGTTCAATCTTTTAGCTCTGCTTTCCTCTACCTTTTTCATCGAAATTTTTTGTTCTTCGGTGTAATTATACATAAGAATTTGTTCTCCCTGAATACAATATTCGTTCAATCGCGAAACTCGCGACGACGCGAGAATTATTTTTCAATCTCGCGGTGGTTATACAGCTCTTTAAGCTCTTCTACGGGCTTATTCATAACGCTTTCTAAAAGCTCTTTGAAGTCGCCGCGGTTAATTTCTTCAACGCGCTTATTCAAATGCTCGCAAGAGGGTGCAACGTATTTCCCGTAAAGTCTTCTTGCAAGAACGGCAACCTGCGGATGCGAAATCCCCGCCGGACAACGCGAAGAGCATACGCCGCACATAACGCAATCGAAACTTTCGTCAGCGCATTTCTTATATTCGCCGCGCTGAGCGTATGCGATATATTGCATTACGTTAAGACCTTGCGTGCAAGACTTGGTGCAAGCGTTGCAACCTATGCAAGAATAAATCTCGGGGTAAAGCTGCATCATTATTTGCTCGGTGGGTTTGATTTTTTCTATATCGTAAACCTGCTTTACAAGCGGAAAGAAAGGAAGCGTAGCAACGTACATTCCCTCTTGAACTTGCTGTTGGCAAGCAAGGCAAGTTTTTAATTCTTGCTGACCGTGAATACGATATATCGTTGCGCACGCGCCGCAAAAACCGTTTCTGCAGCCGCAGCCGCGTACAAGTTTATATCCGGCGTATTCCATAGCCTTCATAATAGTAAGGCTTTCGGGTACGCTGTATTTTTTAC
>CAZXOQ010000173.1:0-1987 GCA_964642415.1 uncultured Christensenella sp.
CTTCCGCTGTTTACATCTTGCTGTCCGGCATGGGTTAAGTATGCCGAACAAAAATATCCCGAGCTTTTAGATAACGTTTCTTCTTGCCGTTCGCCTATGGAAATGTTTGCTTCGGTTATCAAGCATCGTTATAACGGCGAAAAGAAGCACGTTCACGTTGCTATAATGCCTTGTACTGCCAAAAAATTCGAGGCAAAAAGAGAGGAGTTCGTAGACGCGGACGGCAAACCGACCGTAGATTACGTTCTTTCAACTCAAGAAATTATCGCGATGATTAAGTCTGCCGGTATAGATTTTGTAGACGCAGAAAGCGTTGCGGTTGACAATCCTTTTGAAGAATACACCGGCGCAGGGGTGATTTTCGGCGTTACGGGCGGCGTAACGGAAGCCGTTTTAAGATTTGCCGCTAAAGACAAATCGGAAAAAACCTTAAAAGAAATCGCATATACCGGAGTGAGAGGGCTTAACGGAGTAAAAGAAGCTTGCGTTCAAATAGGCGGCAAAGATGTTAAAATCGCCGTAGTAAGCGGTCTTGCCAATGCAAGTAAGTTGATCGAAAAGGTTAAGAGCGGCGAAGCCGTTTACGACTTTATAGAGGTGATGGCTTGTCCTTCCGGCTGTATTAACGGCGGCGGTCAGCCAAGAACTGAGCTTTGCGGAAGAACTTTGCGTTCGGACGGATTATACGCTGCCGACGAAAAAGAGGTTAAGCGCGCTTCGGATGAAAACGTTTTGGTTAAAAATATGCTTAGCGAAATGGATGAACATTTAAAACATAAGCTTTTGCATACTACTTATAAAAAACGCTAATAGTTTTTATAAATGAAAAAGGTTACGAGCTAACGGAATCCCGTTAGCTCGTAACTTTTTTTGCGTAAACGCATTAAAATAATCAATGGGTTTAAACATCGGTATTTATTAGACAGACGCTCTTTATATATGCGCAAATAAAACAGCTTAAAATTACGTAGCGAGTATTAAAAATAAAAAGCGAAAACCCGCCCGAAAAGCTTAAGAAAAAAATTTTTATAAAATATGAAAATTTTTTCACATTTTTGCTTGACATTAAAATAAGTTGGTGGTAATATAATATGCGAATATGAAGTTATATTCATATTTTGAATTCCTTATCTAATAAAATATAAGAGATAAGGAAAAAAGGAGAGCAAATGCCGATAGTAATCGCACCCGTAAACGAAACCTTAAAAATAGTAAGAATTTCCGCCGACGAAAAAACCAAAAAGCATTTAGAAAGTCTTGGTATAACGATAAACGGGGAGGTTACGGTTTTAAGCGCTTCGGGGGGAACAGTTGTTTGTAAAATAAAAGATGGCAGAATCGCGCTTGACAGCAATCTTTCGACGAAGATATTCGTCGCATAAAATAAGTAAAGCATAATTTGTAATATAAAAAAAGGAGTTGCTATATGGAAAAAACACTTGATACGTTTGCCGTCGGCGAAAGCGGAATCGTTAAATCCGTTGTCGGTGAAGGCAAAATCAAAAGACGTTTATTCGATATGGGGATAACGCCCGGCGCAGAGGTATATATGAGAAAAAAAGCGCCGCTTGGCGATCCGATCGAAATTACGCTGAGAGGATATGAGCTTACGCTTCGTAAAACGGAAGCCGTTTGCGTTACTACGGAGGTAAAATAATTATGAAAAGATTTGCCTTGGCAGGTAACCCTAACTGCGGAAAAACCACGCTTTTTAACAGTTTAACGGGATCTACTGCCCACGTCGGCAATTGGCCCGGAGTAACCGTTGATAAACGTGACGGCGTTTATAAAAAATGCGCCGAACCCATTGCCGTTATCGACCTTCCCGGTATATATTCGCTTTCGCCTTATACTCCGGAAGAGGTTATCGCAAGAAATTATATTTTAGACGAAAAGCCCGATTGCGTTATCAATATTGTCGATGCAACCAACTTAGAACGTAACCTTTATCTCACTACGCAGATAATGGAAATAGACGTGCCTATGG
>CAZXOQ010000174.1:0-1981 GCA_964642415.1 uncultured Christensenella sp.
GATTTAAGGAATGTATTACTACAATATAAACATAAGAATATATCTATAGTTATAGATAAGATACAAGCTCATACTCTTCATATTGGTAACAATATAGCAGATGATTTAGCTTACCTTGGTAGGAAACAATCTGGAGAGAGAAACTTAGTATCTAGGTTCGATGTATTCGATACTAACATAGATGGTAAAAAATCTAATAAATATTGGTCTAATAATGTAGAAGAAAATGAGTTACTTAAGTTTAAACAACTATTCTTTACTAACTCACTAAGAGCACAGAGAGATGAGATCATCTACTCTGTTATGAACTATAAGACAGATGTAGAACCTGGAACTAGAACTCATGATGCGTTATTAGGATTAGTATCTGTTGCTAACCCTCCAGCTATCATAGAGGATGCTATTAAGTATTTCCATAAGTCTACTTCTACTACATCTGTACTATCTACTATTAATCTTAAGAATTTATATTCTAAAGATGTTTCGTATCCTTATAGTCTATATGGAGATACTATTTATACATATGTACATAGTAAGAGAACTTTGTTTAAAAGAAACACTCCTATTATAACACCAGTTAACCCTCCAGGGTTATCTACTAAGTTATTGATGGATATGCAATTTATGTATAATTTTATATCCACTTATAGAACTATTAAGGATAATGTATTAAAAGAAGAAGTTATGGTTAATAAGACATTATTATACATTAATATAACAGATAGGATATATGGGTTAGGAACTAAGAAGAAACAAATATCTTGTATCATACCACAAGGTAATACCTATATAGATATAGAACATATGGTTAATGATAAAACTATTAAGTTTCCTATATCGTTAGGTAAAGATACTCTAGATAGGAATAACTTCAAAAGGTTAGAATCTAGAAATCCTAATGTTATACTTATCGTAGATATTAAATCTGATAAGTTTTTCGAATATTATACATTGGTAGATGTAGAAGGCGATATTGGAGTTTATACTAATTTATACAGTAATAAGGTAGTTACAGAATGAAAGAATTATGGAATGATATAAAAAATGTATTTAAGAAGATAAAGTGTAAAGAAAGAGTGGTATGTATCCATGCATTCCCTCCTTATGAGTTTGGTTTCTTTAAGAAATTATTAGAAGCTAATAAACATAAAGGAGTTACTAAAGAATGGTTAGGTCTAGTGTGTAATAAAGCTATACTAGAAGCTATACTTAGACAAGAATGGTATGGAGATACACCTAATGTTGAGTTAAGAAGAAAAGCAGTAGTTGAATTAGAAAAAGTATTGCAAGATCAACATAAGTTAGAAATATTAAGAAACAACACTGAAGGTATATTAGAACCTGAAAACTATGATGAAATAGAAAACTATGCTACTGCGTTAGTTATACATAACTTACCAGATTTTGCTAGTTATCTATTATTCACAGGTAGATACAGTATGACAAATATACAAGATGAGTTTGATTTTAATAGTAACTTTTTAAATAAACCAAATACTAATAACTATTGCAAACATAAAGTAGTCTATACATTTACTAGTTACTATAATTGCTTTAAGTTTAAAGTATGGTATACTAACCAATCAGCTTGTGCTATAGCAGATATATTCAATACTAAATAAAAAAAAATATTACAGTAGGACTTAACATCCTACTGTACCTAGTTACGTTTACATATAACTAGGATAGTATTTTATTATGTTACTTTTGTAACAATGCTAGTCTCTTGAGAGAGTTAGCCATAATTAAATTACAATTAAGTTCTTTAATAAGCATTTCTACTCTTTCAAGGTGTTTTTTCCTAGCATTCAGTTGGGGACTGAACGGAGGAGTTACCTTTTTAAATGGTAGTTTATTACCTTGGTGTTTCATGTGTATCACCTCTTTTCAGTAACATAAACTTAACAACACAGTATTGATATCTCTGCGAAGATATCAATACTGATATTATTAGTTACTATATGAATTAACTATTTTAGAT
>CAZXOQ010000175.1:0-1901 GCA_964642415.1 uncultured Christensenella sp.
ATATATTACAGCGTGGCGAAATATACGCGAAAATAAAAGATTTTTTGTAATATCGCACTCAAAATCGGTTATAGTTGCAAGGAAATGAAAAGTAATTCATTTCCTTTTTTTTCTCCGACATTACCAAAGGCGGAAAACGGAGAAAAAGAGATTAACGCGTCGCGACTATCGTCGCTCCTCATAATGACGGAAAAGGGATATTTCGTAACCACCCTAATGACGTATTATAGTTGTCCGTCAGAGTCGTCTGCTATGACGGAGAAAATAATTCACCTTTCAATTCGCGACGACTTTATTGCCGCCGCCAAGCAAACAATAAAGCAACGGCAAGCAAGAGGTAAAAATTATTTAGGTTATAACAACGCGACGGCTATAGAGCAAAAAACCATAAGCGAAAGAGCGTCAACTATCGTCGTTATAAACGGGCTTGCAACCACGGCGGGATCGAGTTTTATCTTTTTTGCGATTATCGGTAAAAGACAACCGACGAGTTTCGCTATAACCACCGTTACGGATAATGCCGCCGACACGACGAGGCACAATAGCGGCGTATAATCGGCATAACCGAACAGTAAACAGTCTATTGCTCTAAGCTTCAAAAAGCACACTGCGCCGAGGGTTAAAGCAAGCATAATCGATACGCGTATTTCTTTCCATATAACCTTTAATACGTCGCTTGTTTCAAGTTCGCCTAGGGCGAGGGAGCGAATCACCGTAACGGACACTTGACTGCCTGCGTTTCCGCCCGTATCCATAAGCATAGGCACGCATGCGAACAAAACGGGGCTGATTGCGTTGAGAGCGCCTTCGTATTTGTTTATTATAAGTCCCGTAAATGTTGCCGAAACCATCAAAACCAACAGCCACGGTATACGCACGCTCCAAATACGCCAAACCGATTGTTTCAAATAAGGCTTTTCGCTTGGTACGATAGCCGCCATTTTTTGGATATCTTCGGTTGCTTCTTCTTTAAGAACGTCAACTGCGTCGTCAACGGTGACGATGCCTACGATGCAACCCTCTTTATCTACGACGGGAAGGGCAAGAAAGTCGTAATCAGAAAATTTCATTGCAACCTGTTCTTTGTCTTCAAGTGTTTCTACCGCAATTACGTTAGTGTCCATAATGTCGGAAATAACGTCGTTTTTTTGCGATAGCAAAAGCGTTTTTACCGTAATAACGCCTATAAGGTGTTTTTTGCCGTCGGTTACGTAACAAGTGTAAACGGTTTCTTTATTAAGTCCCGTTTTGCGGATTTTGTCAAACGCTTGATCTACCGTCATGTTGGCGGAAAAAGAAACGTATTCCGTTGTCATGATAGAACCGGCGGAATCGTCGGGATATTCTAGCAGTTCGTTTATTTGTTTGCGGTTTTCGGGATCGGAGTTTTTAAGTATTCTTTTAACAACGTTGGCAGGCATTTCGTCTATAATGTCTACCGTGTCGTCTAAGAACATATCGTCGATAACCGCTTTAAGTTCTTTATCGGTGAACTTTTTTATAAGCTCTTCTTGCGTGTCAGAATCCGTTTCTACAAATACGTCCGACGCGAGTTCCTTAGGCAATAGTCTGAAAAACATCAGAACTTCCGTTTCGTTAAGGTTCTCTTCCATAAAATCGGCTATGTCAATAGGCTCCATATCGAGAAGAGTCATGCGGAGGTCGGCAAACCGTCGCGATTTAAAAAACTCCATTATAAGGTTAAATTTTTCCTTAGGTTCTGTAACCACGGTTTCCTCCTTTCGGGTATAAAAAAACCCGCGTATTCGGCGGGTGCAAAGCAAAACCTTTTCCGCCTTAGCATAAGCGGAAAAATCAACCATTCTGGCTTTAACTCCGTAGGGCTGTGTAATTGCATTAAATGACGCCTTGGTTTCGACGAAATCTCTTGACCTTCTCAT
>CAZXOQ010000176.1:0-1900 GCA_964642415.1 uncultured Christensenella sp.
TCTCGTCGAAAAGGCGCTTTAACATAAGCGACTTATTCTCCGCACCGTCCCTAAGCACAACCATAGGAATACCACCATAAAGCATATATTCCGTCAAGCCGTCATATTTGTCGCCTTTATAGACGGACATAAATTCTGCAAAACTAAGCGGCTGCATATGAATTTCGTCGCCGCGCCCTGCAAATTCGGTAATAATATCTTTCGATAAAAACTTTGCGTTGCTACCCGTTACGTAAACATCCACATTATCCATATGCAAATAACTGTTTAATACCGACTCAAAACAATCCAAAAGTTGCACTTCGTCAAGCAATAGATAATACGTTTCCTTATCCGTCATCTTGCTTTGAATATACGCCATAAATTTATTTGGATCGACTTTCCGCTTTTCTTTTTCAAGCGCAATTATATTTTCCCCTATTAAATTTAAATCGACACTCGAATCGAACGCAAACTTTATAATATGGCTTTCTGCAACGCCCATACTTTTCAAATAATTGTAAAATAGCGCATTCAATAAATAGGATTTTCCGCACCGACGAATACCCGTAATGACTTTTATAAGACCGTTTTGCTTTCTTTCTATTAGTTGATTCAAATATAAATCGCGTTTAATTTCCATTATCACACCATTATCCTAAAAGAGATTTTTGGCTTTTATGCCGTTTTTCTCTTCTATTATAATGCTTTCACGATCAAAAATCAAGAACTTTTATCATATAAAACTTAAATTTTCTGTCTTTTTTTAGCGAACTGGTTTTTTTTGCCCAATATTACGTCTTTTAGGCTATCATAGTTTCAATTATTAGGCGAATGGTTGCGGTAGCCATTTTTAATTAGCACGACTAAAAAGTCTTTCTCTTTTTTTGCGTATCAGAAAAAGTCTTGCCGTCAAGTTAAAAAAATATGGCTTAAAACGAAAATTTTAACAACTTGAATGACAATATTTTTTTACTGAAAAATTCCTATTTATTACACCGCTTTATCGGTTATTTCGGTCGTTGCGTTTTCATCCTTAAACCACGTTCCGCATTCACAAGTATAATATTCAATGTTTCCCGCCTCAACGCATTTTGCTGCTTTTGCATTTACTTTTGTTAAATGCAACTTATGCACGTGCCCCAATGCGGGGTTTATAACGTAACCGCAAACAGTGCATACTTGTGCCGTCGTTTCGGTAGCTTCCGCCGACGGAGTATGTTTTGACACGGCAATTTTATCTCCGCATACACATTCGCGGTAATGTTCGCTTTTATTTTTCACCCATTCGGAAGAATAATTATGTGAAAGTGTTTTCCCGTATTTTGCGCTACAATCCACGCAGGTTGCTTTATCAGTACAAGTTGCAATGCCGCCGTGGCAATCTTCCGTTACTTTATGTGTGCTATCGTGCGAACATATTCTCGTTGCGGTGCATTTATCTCCGTTCCAAGCATATGTAGGCGTAGCGTAATCGTGCCCTAATGCGGAATTTTCTTTCGTCCGCGTATCGGTATTTTGGCAACCGTTATCACAAGTAGCAGTTTCCGTTCCGTTTTTCTCGCAAGTCGCGTCATTATTATACGTGTAATTTGTATAACTGTGCCCTAAAACGTCGCCGTGTTCAAAAGTTTCCGCTTCCTTTTCGCCACAAGAACAAGACTTATAATACACCGCTTTTTGCGTGCAAGTGGCGGAAGATTTTAGATATTTTTCGCTTACCGTTTCCGTATACGTATGCGTATGACTGCTTATCGCGGGCGGTATTTCGCCGTTTTCGCAAGCGGCCATACCCAAAATTGCCGTGATACACGTAAACACAAACAATACCACTACACATATCTTTTTATTAACTCTCATAAATAACCTCCTAAAAAAACAAAAAGTGCCGCTTGCAACACAAGACGACACTAGCATAGGT
>CAZXOQ010000177.1:0-1892 GCA_964642415.1 uncultured Christensenella sp.
CCGTGTGTGTCGAAAAGCGGTAATAAAAAAATCATTCGCCGATACTTAACTTTTTTAAGTCGCTGCGAATGATTTACCCTAATCTTTATTGAAGTTAGTCGCGAAGGTCTGGCCTTCACACTTGTCAACGGAAATTATCTGTCGCCTTCGCGGGCGAATTTCAGTAACTTCCCGTATCAACCCAAATTACACAGCTTACATATTATATAAAATATATAAGCTATTGTCAAACGTTTTCAATAAGTTTTAGAAAATTTTTTTATTTTACGCAATTTTTTTTATTATCTTTGGTTTTCCGCCGTTTTCTACGACGTTCTCGTCAACGATTACCTTTTGCACGTCTTTTTCGGAAGGCAATTCGTACATCGTGTCAATCATAAGCTTTTCTAAAATACTGCGTAATCCTCTTGCGCCCGTTTTTAGCTCTATCGCGCGCTTTGCCACCGCCGAAACCGCAGCGTCGGTTATTTCAAACTCTACGTTATCAAGCCCGATAAGGCGCTTATACTGCTTAATCAACGCGTTTTTCGGCTTGGTTAAGATGCTAACCAAGGCTTTTTCGTCTAACTCGTGCAATCCGACGGTAATCGGAACACGCCCGACAAATTCGGGAATAAGTCCGTATTTTATCAAATCTTGCGGAGTAACGTCTTTAACGATAGAAAATTCGTCATCGCCTTTAATCTTTCCAACGTTGCCGCCGAATCCGAGAGAGGCTTTTTCTTTTCTTTTAGAAATTATCTCGTCAAGTCCGACAAACGCGCCGCCGCAAATAAACAATATGTCTGACGTATCTATTTTAATACATTCTTGCTGAGGATGCTTTCTTCCGCCTTGCGGAGGAACGTTGGCAACGGTACTCTCTATTATTTTAAGCAACGCTTGCTGCACTCCCTCACCCGACACGTCGCGAGTAATAGAAACGTTTTCGGATTTTCTTGCAATCTTATCTATCTCGTCAATATAAACGATACCCTTTTGAGCCTTTTCTACGTCGTAATCGGCATTTTGAATAAGTTTTAATAAAATATTCTCTACGTCTTCACCGACGTAACCCGCTTCGGTAAGCGTAGTCGCATCGGCAACCGCAAAGGGAACGTCTAACACTTTTGCAAGCGTTTTAGCGAGCAAGGTTTTTCCCGAACCGGTGGGCCCCATCAATAAAATATTGCTTTTATCTATTTCAACGTCGCCCTCTTTTTTACTTGCGTTGATTCTTTTATAATGGTTATACACCGCAACGGATAAAACCCTTTTGGCTTCGTCTTGCCCTACGATATATTCGTCGAGCCTAGCCTTAATTTCGGCAGGTTTTAAGAGGTCCGAGATTTCGCATTCGGTTTCCGCCTCGTCGTTTTCCATAATTTCAAGGCAAATCTCTACGCACTCGTCACAAATATATATACCGTTAGGTCCCGCTATAAGACGGTTAGCAAGTTCCTTAGGTTTTCCGCAAAAGGAACAAAAAGGTTTTTCTTTATTATCGTTGTTATTATTATCCATACTTCTCCGATATTACGGACGTTTAACGAAAATTTCGTCGATAAGTCCGTATTCTTTAGCTTCTTCAGCCGATAAATAATTATCTCTGTCGGTATCTTTTTCAACCACGTCGTAAGGCTTTCCGCTGTTTTTAGAAAGAATTGTGTTCAAACGGTGTTTTGTTTTTACTATATGATCCGCCTGAATTTTTATATCGCTTGCCTGCCCTTGAACACCGCCCAAAGGTTGGTGAATCATTATTTCGGAATTAGGCAAAGCGTATCTTTTGCCCTTAGCGCCGCTCGATAACAAGAAAGCGCCCATACTTGCGGCAAGACCGATGCAAATAGTACTTACGTCGCATTTAATATAATTCATCGTATCGTAAATAGCAAGACCTGCGGTAACGC
>CAZXOQ010000178.1:0-1871 GCA_964642415.1 uncultured Christensenella sp.
ATATGAAAAAACTGCTCGGCAAAATGACCAATAATCGTCTTGCCGGTGTGGGAATAGGCGCAACTGTTACCGCTATTATAAACAGTTCCGCCGCCACAACCGTAATGTTAGTCGGTTTCGTTAACGTAGGAATTATGACGTTAACACAAGCCGCTTCGGTTATTATGGGCGCAAATATCGGCACAACGATAACGGCGCAAGTTCTTTCTTTATCGGGCGCCGGCGGTTTCGACGTAGCGGCTATCGCGGCATTCGTCGCTTGTGCAGGCGTTGTTCTCGCTTTATTCTTAAATAACGAAAAAGTTAATAAAATAGGTTATATCATGTTGGGCATAGGCATGATATTTATCGGTCTAAAAATCTTAAGTAAATCGGTTGACTCCATTATTTGGGTTGATAAGTCGGGTAAAATCCTTAAACCCGAATTTGAAAAAATTTTTAACGGAGATCATTTTCCGCTTTTACTTGTTTTAATAGGCATACTTTTCACCGCGTTAATTCAAAGCTCCGCGGCTGTTACGGGTATTCTCGTGGCGTTAGCAGGCGCATTGAATTTCAATACCGCGGTGTTTATTATTTTAGGTTCGAATATCGGAACGTGCGTAACCGCAATGATTTCTTCTATCGGAACTTCTACAAACGCAAGACGCACGGCTATGATTCACTTATTGTTTAACGTTTTCGGCTGTTTGATATGCCTTGTGCCTTTATGGATATGGGGCGAAGAATTCTCTAATTTTATGGTTTTTATTAGCGGAGATTTGGTTGAAAGGCAAATAGCTAATTTCCATACTTTATTCAACGTATTCACAACACTCGTTTTGCTTCCGTTCGTAAAAATACTAGTTAAACTTACCGAAAAAATAATTCCCGATAAAGAACCCCCGCAAGACGATAAACACAGACTAACTTTTATCGACAATCGATTTTTTGAAGCTCCCGCAATCGCCGTCGGCAACGTAAAAAAAGAAATCGTTAAAATGGCTGACATTGCAAGAGAAAATCTTAATCTTTCTATGGAAATGTTATTTGATTCCAACGTAGAACAAAGCAAACTGCTTCGCGATAACGAAGAATGTATAAACTTTTTAACAAAAAGCATCGCGTCTTATCTAACAACGTTGTCGGGCAAGGGGATTTCCGTTCAAGACGAAAAGAAAGTCGGTTCTTATTATCACGTTATATCGGATATAGAGCGCGTCGGCGATTACGCTGAAAATATTATGGAATACGCTTACCGCTTAAGAAAAGAAGAAATGAATCTTTCAGCCGACGCAACTGCTGAACTTAAAGAAATAAACGCAACAATCAACGAACTTTTCGACGTATCGATAAAAGCGTTTGACGAAAGGGACAGATCTTATCTTGCCAAGGTGGACGAGCTTGAAGAACGCGTAGACGAATATAGCGTAGACCTTGAAAACAAACACCTTGAAAGACTTAAACACGGAACGTGCTCGCCGCAAGTCGGTTCGGTTTATTTGCAAACCGTATCCAATTTAGAGAGGGTAGGCGATCACATAACAAACGTTGCGTTTAGCATAAAACAATACGTTCGTTAACGTTTTTTTATAAAAAAAGTAAAAAACAACCGATAAATCGCTTTTAATAAAATTAAATAGTCTATATCCGCCGTTAAACGTTTGACAAACGGCGGATTTCTTTTTATAATGTTATTGAATATGATAAAATAGGCATAAATCGGAAATAAATAAGAAAAAATAATTTCGGAGGTTCTTAAATGAACAAGAAAACCATAAAAGACGTAGACGTTGCAGGCAAAAGATGTCTTGTGAGAGTTGATTTCAACGTTCCCATGAAAGACGGCGTTATCACCGACGAAACGAGAATCAACGGCGCTCTTCCTACGA
>CAZXOQ010000179.1:0-1870 GCA_964642415.1 uncultured Christensenella sp.
ATATAAAATATTCTATCTTAAATTTTAGGAAAAAGAATAAAGATATAAAAAAATTATAATTTTTTGCACATTTGTGAAGTACAACATATATTTTAATTTTCAATCATAATACACGAAAAAACTATAACTTTAGAATACAGAACAAGAATTTTGATTGTCAGGTCTAAGTTCTTGTTTTCTTTTTTAATTGTTTGATAACTGCAATATACTTATTTTTTGGTTTTTTATAAAAATCATTTCGTCTATTGTAGTTTAGACGTGTTTTTTTGCATTCAAATAGGGGGGGATAAGTGGGATGGCGGTGACAACCCTTAATTGAGGTATTGAGTTTTGTTCTATCTATCTTTTTAGCTAGGGGATAGAGCGCGAAGTGTGCAGGGTTGAATTGAGTGCGGAATGTGCGATGATGGCGCAAAAAGGATATAGTATTGTTTTGTGGCGTGTCCGTAGCAAAGCGCTTGTATGGTTAGGGCTACGGCACAGTAAATTTTGGAGTTTTTAGAGATAGAGATAAATCTCGTTAAAAACCAATGCACAATTACAATGTACATTTTTCTTGTGTAGGAAACCACACAGTGTGTGGTAAAAAAGAAGCGGAAGCGATGGACAAAGGAATCCCCCTATGATCTTGATTGTGGCAACCAACCGCAATCAAGATCATAGGGGGTAAGTTCCAAATGGACGAATATAGTTTAACACATTAGTAAGTACGAAGGCAAGTATTATATAGTATTTGCGCCAAAATTTCGACGTTAAATAATATATGGGAAAATCAAAAGAGAAATAGGAAAGACATTACGGAAACTACGTGAGTATAAATGGATAGAAATTTTGGAAGCAAAAGCATGTCCAGATCACATACAAATGTTAATAACAATACCGCCGAAGTATGGCGTATCGTAAGTAATGGGATGTTTAAAAGGGAAGAGTGGCCTAATGATATTCGATAGATTTGCGAATATGAAATACAAGTACGGGAATCGTTATTTTTGTTGTAAAGGATACTATGTAAGCACAGAGAGTGTTGCAAAAGGTAAATTAAAATAGAACGGAGTTCAAAGCGGTCAGATAATCAATCGGTGAATATCGATAGTGGATGCAAATGTATCGGGGACGACGCGTTTAAAGAATGTAAAAAAATAACGACTGTTGTAATTCCGAACAATATCGTTAAAATAGGCAGTTACGCGTTTTATAATTGTGAAAAGCTTGAAAGCATAGCAATTCCCGATAACGTAATAAGTCTTAATGAGTATGCATTTTATGGTTGCAAAGCGCTTTCTAACGTAACGCTCGGTAGCGGCATAACGGAGATTGCCCGCTATGCGTTTGCCGATTGTTGCGATTTAACAGTCGTAACCATGCAAGCAGGCTTAACCGATATTGAACGTTATGCATTTAGGGACTGTATTGCGCTTACCGCCATCAACTTTAACGGGACTATGGCTCAGTGGTACGATATATCCAAAGAAGATTATATTTGGGATAGCGGCGTAGGCGAATATACTGTTGTTTGCACGGGTGGAAGTATTTCTAAAGTAAGCAAATAAAGAGCTTTTAAGCATAACTCTATCAAAAAAATCAGATTGATTCTCCGCCAAAAGCCCAAAAAGAACCCAAAGAACCAAAAAAGCCCCAAAAAGAACCCAAAGAACCACAAAAAGCCCCCAAAAAAGTAAAAAAAGAAGCCCAAAAAAACACAAAATAAACTCACAAAAAAATTTTTACGAAATATATGCAAAAGTAGTTGCAATCCGCGAAAATTTATGATAAAATAAACACAGTCTAGAACGCGTTCTAGTTTGCGTATTTTCACTCGGAGGAATTAAATGGCTAAAAAAGGCTACGATTCTAAAGCCCTAAAAGCAAA
>CAZXOQ010000180.1:0-1826 GCA_964642415.1 uncultured Christensenella sp.
GGTATAAACACTATCGAAATCTATCGAAAATTTATCAGCCGCCATAACACCCTCTGCCGCTTTAATCTTTACGTTTTCCGCCCGTAGTAGCCCGTATTTATTATATACTTAGGTTTTAAGCAAAAACGATAAAAACCGCAACGCTAGTTTTCTTTTATATTTTTACCCTTTCAAACAAACTTTTTGAAAGAAAAGACAAGAAACGCCGCGAATAAAGCACGGCGTTTTCTAAATCGATTATAATATCTCTAAATTCTTTCTAAACACCTTGCGGAAATCGGATCCGACTTCTAACGCCGAGTTAATTTCAAGCGAAGCGTCGCTATCGGTTTCCGTTTTCATTATAACGGAATCACCTAAAATATCGCAATTGATACCCGTTATGATAGAAGAAAGACTTCTATCGAGGCAGCTGGCTATTCTAAGCATTACGCCCATTTTTCTAACTACGTCCATATCCTCGTCGGTAAGAAGTTCTCTGTAACGAACCCAATCTAACTGATTGATATCGTCTATACCGGTACAAGAGCACGCGAAAGACGCCATAACCAAATCTCTGTGACTCATACCGTATATATTAGAGTTAAGCACGATATACGCGCTGTGTTTTTCAAAATTATAAAACCCGACTTTCTTGCCGGCTTCGTAAAGATAGGCGGCAACCTTAAGTATCTTTAAATACTGCCTCGGGAACTTATGCAATACGCGCAACTGTTTGAACAACTGAATAGACAAAGCAACCGTTTGTTCTACGTGTTTGCGGTTGCAACCGTAAAAATCGACTATAGTCGTAAGACTGAACGTAAGCACGTCTGAAATAGGTTTATCGAGGGTAGACGGAACGGCGTAGTTAAACATAATACCCGTTCTAAGACCGCTGCCGCTTATAACCATATCCGCTTTATTAACGTATTTTTTGAATGCGGATATCGCCGCGAAAGCCGCGGGTAAAATATCCGCTCTGCCGACCGATAATCCCTTGATTTTCTTTTTTCTATCTAAGTCTAAGCTTTTAAGCAAATCGTAAACGTGTGCAAAATCCGTTTCTTTAACCACGTAGTTATGTATGGTTTTTAGCGGATATTTTTTCATAATCTTAGTCATTCTGCAAAGATTTCTGAACGAACCGCCAACGCCGATAAGCTGAGCTTCGGGATCGATGTTTTTAAGCCATTCTATACGGCTGAGTTGTTCCGTAAAAAACTCTTCTACCTTTTTGGCTTGCTCGTCCGGCGTAAGTTTATCTTCGGCAAATAATTCCGTAAGAGTTATCGCACCGAAAGGCAACGTTTCGTAATTCAATAAATTACGTCTGTTATAATAAACTATTTTAGTGCTGCCGCCGCCGATTTCTAAAATAAGACCTTTAGGTATATCCATAGTGTTGATAACGCCGCGATATACGTAAATGGCTTCTTCTTCGGCGGATAAAACGCGAAGCTTTATGCCGCAGGTAGCGGATACTTCGTCTAAAAAGCTTCTTTGATTTTTCGCGCGTCTGACTGCCGCCGTAGCAACGGCGATAATGCGTTCTATGCCGTTAACGTCGCATAGCTTTCTAAACATTTTAAGAGTTCTTATCGTTTCCTGAATTCTCGCGGGTTTTAAAAATCCGTCCCTCTCCATTCCTTCGCCGAGTCTTGGCGCTTCCTTTAACTGATCTACGATCTGAAAGTGCCCGTTATCCATAACGTCCACAAGCAACAGTCTTGCGGTATTAGAGCCCAGATCGATTATTGCTATTCTTTCCAACTTTATTCACCTTGCCGTTTTTATTGTTTTTTGTTTTAACGATATAATTATACCATAAGCAAAGTTGTTTGTAC
>CAZXOQ010000181.1:0-1757 GCA_964642415.1 uncultured Christensenella sp.
TGCTTACGGAAACGGTTACGGTTACGTCGGGGAAAAGACCATTGAGCATGCTTGCGATTTCAGCAAAACTAGCGTTTTTAGCGATCTTTTCTAAAATCATATCGTTTAACGTGATCTTTGCGGATGACGACGTGAAAGAGCCGTCTTTGCCGATTTCAAGTTCGTAAGAGATCATTTCGGAAATAATATCAATCATATCGTTTGTCGTTGTCAAGATAGTATCTTTTTGCTCGGTAAAATCGATTTTAGTCCCGACTGAAGCACTTATTAATTCACTTAATATGTCTAGATAAGTGTTTTCTTTTACGTATTTAATTACATCCTCTATATAGCCGGTTATATCGTCTTTGGATATTTCTGTGGCTTGCGTAATTATATCGCAAATTGTTTTATCGCCGACTATCGATAACAAGAAAGTTTTTACCGTCGTACCTTCGGGAACGTTAAGCAATTTTTCTACGGTATAGTTGCTAGCGGTTGTTCCTTCCGGAAGCATAGAGGCAATAGTTTCATTATCTAAAACTATTGCGATAATCTTATTGATTTCGGCAACGATATCGTCAACGGTTACGCCAAGGAAAGTTTCGCAATAGGTGAGGATTTGAGAAATCTTGGTATCGAGTAAAGTATTTAGGGCTTTGCCTACGTTATCAACAGTTCCTTCGCCGCAGTATTTGTCTATATATTGAGCAACGGTGAGGTCAAGCATATCTGTAGATAACTGCTTCATCTTTTTAAAATCTTGTTTAAGGATATAACCGTTATCCGTTTCGGTTAATATAAAGCTATTCTCTACGCAAAGGTCTATGTATTTAGAAATTGCCTCTTCGCTTTTTGCGTATACGGTGTTTATTACGGGCGTAAGCGCTTTATTAAGCTCTGCCATTACCGAGGGAAGAACTTCTTTTGCAGCCATAGAGATTAACGATAAAAACGTTGTATCCGTCGGTATACTGTCGAATTCTTCTTCCGCGTAATATTTGCCTCCGACGATGTGTGAAATTGCGGCTTTAAGTTGTTGTTTAATCTCGTCTAGGGTAATGGTTTTAGAATAATTAGTGCTATCGTTCATAACGGAAAAGAACTTGTCTTGAGCTTCACCTTCGCCTTTTACTTGAACGTAAGCGTTTTCTCCTTTAACGATAACTGCCGCGTCGAAATTTATGCGGAAGAAATCGTTAGAGAGGTCTTTAAACTGCTCTTCGGTAGTGTTTTTATCTACGTCGATAGCGAGTTTGCCTGCTCCGTTAACGGCAAGTTTGCCATCGGCATCTTTACCGATAAAAAGCTCTAAATCGGCGTCTACGGCTATTTTTGCAGGAATATTTGTTTTTTCAAATTCTATAGGATAGCAAACTGAAGCATTCTTTCCGCCGATTGTTACGTTGAAGCCCTCGGAATTATTTAAGTTTACAAGCGATTTTTCTAGATTTATAAATAAATCCGCGGTAGATAAGTCTTCAGGCTTTTTAGCTTGGCAAACGGAGCAAGTTCCGTCTACAAAGTTGTGTTTAGCTTTGTCGCTGACTTCGTTGCAGCCTTCGTCGGTGCATTTGTGCCAGTGTTCCGTTTCGTTATAAGTCCATTCGGAATCGTAATTGTGTTTAGAACCGCTGTTAGGTAGCTCGCAAGCGGCAAAACTGAATGACGCTATCGCGATAAGAAAGCAAATTACGATTGTTAAAATTCTTGTCTTTTTCATAGCAATATCTCCTTTTTTTGTTCTCCTAATAATATATTAGGCGTATATTTATTAT
>CAZXOQ010000182.1:0-1739 GCA_964642415.1 uncultured Christensenella sp.
CGTCGAGCTTGGGAAGCGTTTGTTTAGCTCCACAGTATTCGCATTCTGCAACTGTCGAGCCACTTTGAATTTCTAATGTACCGCCACACATTTTACATTTAAATTGTGACATTAGCATACCTCTTTATTACAGAATAATCATTCTCAGATAAACCCATTTGCGTAATTTTTATATTATTACGCTTGCAGGCTTCAATTATCTCCGTTTTGGTTTTCGTTTCGTTTTTATCAAAATTTGCTCCTAAATATATATTTTTGATTTTAACAGGCATAAACCATTTACCATTTTCACAAATCAATCCAACCTCATCATCCTTATCAAAAACTATCCTATATTCCTTTTCATATATCCATTTTTTATCTTTTATATATGCTATCTTTTTATTTTTGCTTAATATTGAAAAATCATTGTTCAAATTTTTTTTAGCATTTTTAGTGCCTTTAGCAATAATATCATCAATATTACTATCTACGTACACGCGCTTTGTCGAATAACATATTGGATATACCAAGTGATTGGGCACTTTAATAGTCAAGCAAACCCCTTTATGTGAATCTGTATAATGCGACCATATAAGTTTGTTTCTATAGCTATTGGTTAATGACAAAATATGCAATCCTTCAATATGGCTAATTGTGTGTTTCTTTTTGTCGGTAACAGTAATTTCGAAAGGATCATTAAAATTTGTACCATCGCTTAAATACAATCTATGTTTATCCAAAATATCGACAACATGATTCAATGCCACGTATTTATATAGCGTAGTCCATCTTTTAGACATAACAGTAAGCTCATTTTAATCTTTTGCACTTATTATTCCTTTCGGCAATCAACGCAAGAGTTTCCTCGGATTCAGCAGCAATAACTTCCGAGCTTTCTTCGGTAACGGCTTTCTTCAAAAGGTCAAAGTGCGTTTTAATTTCTTCCTCAATGGTTGTAAGCAGCGCATTGCTCATAGGATCGCTATACTTGAACGCGTCACGAACTTTTTTACAAATCGCTTTCGTTTCGTCCGTTTTCGCTCTTGCAAGCAACGATTCACTCGCCTCTCTCATATCGTATATAAAAGATGTCGCCTTTACAATCTTTTCGTCAACCGCGGCAACGGTATCTACGGCAATTTTCGCTTTAACGACAGCAACAACGTTTGCAATGAGAACAATACCGCAAGCAATAGCCGCAACCCAATAAGGCAAAGGCGTTACGATGATACAGATCAACGCAACGACGAACATGGCGATAAGTCCCGCGTAGCTTACGGTGAAAAGCGAAATATTGTAGAACATCTTTTTAGCGGATTCTTCCTTGAATGCCACCCAAGCACAAATCAACTGACCGAAGAAGGCACCGATGGTTACGCCCCAACCGATCCAAAAGGAAGGGGTAAAATTTTCAAGAGTAGGCCATGCGGGAATAATAAATGCAAGCAAATTAAATAAACCGAGCAGAGCCGCCCAACCCAATACGTAATACTTAAAATTCTTTTTCATTATGTCTATCCTCCATTAAAGTTTCTCGCCGCATTCAAGGCAGAATTTTGCGCCTATCGGAACGTCTTTACCACACTTGGGACAAACCGTTATAAATTTGTGACCGCATTCGGGGCAAAACTTGCCTTTCGCTACGGTTTTACAGCAATCGGGACAAACGACGGTGTCCGCAGAAACGGGAGCAACCTTTTCGCCGCACTCCAAGCAGAATTTTGCATTTGCAGGGAGAGTAGCTCCGCATTTTGCGC
>CAZXOQ010000183.1:0-1685 GCA_964642415.1 uncultured Christensenella sp.
TTAGCGAAATATGAAAAAACATAAAAAATCTTTATTTTTACTTTTATTAATAAGCGGATTGATTTTCCTTTGTTCCGGAATATTTTTGTTTTTTAGGGCGGATAGGTTTCGTCGTGACGGGATAATTATTCAAGCGGAAATCGTTTATATCGATAGCGAATATGATTCTAACGGTAAAGAAGAAATAGCCGTTTACGTAAAATATTCTGTCGATAATACGTCTTATACTCAAAAGTTAGATTATTATTCAAGCAAATTATACATTGGTGAAATTGTTCCGATATATTATTTAGAGGATTATCCTACTTCGATTTCTTATGCGAGATTGCGGTTTTTGCCGTCTACGTTGTTTTTTATCGGTTCGGTAGTGTGTTTGGCTTTTAGTGTTTGTGTTTTATTAAATAAGAAAAAGAGGGAAACGTAATGAATAGAGAAAAAGCTTAGTGCTTTGTTTTGTTTGCTTTTATCGCTATGTGTTTAGCCTTTTCTGCTTGTAAAATTTGGAAGCAATTTGAGGATTGGGTTAAAACCTCGGATGACGGCTTTATCTACTATTACATTACAACGATGGTAGTAAAGATGGCGTATCTCGATATTCCCGATGTTGAAGAATTGACTATTCCTGAATACATTGACGGAAAAAAGTTGTGGAACTTGGTTATTTGAGAATGCAAACAGGTTATCTAAAACGCTACATTGTTGTTGGTGAAAACACAAAAAAACTAACCATTCAACACCAATTTGATATTCAATATGAGCATACTGTAAATTATGTTGATTTCCCCAATTTGATAAATCTAACTTTCATAGATTTCTTGTACTGCAATCAATCGTATTCAGAAAATGAATTGCTTGTTCCTTATTACATTGGGAAAGAGAATTCAAATGTACCTACGGTTGAATTAAAAAAATCCGACCGTGAGTATTCATTGGAGAATTTCAAGGCAAAGGTTATCATCATTCCCGACTATGTTGAAACTATTGAAGCAGGGGTGTTTGACGGATTAACCGATGTCACTATAAAGACCTCTTATGAAACAAAGCCCGAAGGGTGGGAAGATGGTTGGAACGGTAGTTGTGCTGTTGTGTGGAATGTTGAAATAACTATATAATCTATGTTCTAGATAAAAATAACAGAACGTATTGCTCATTTTCTTGATACAGGTGAGATTATGTCTGTTTCAAGAGAAAGAAAAGTAGCCGTACATATAAGCAATATTGATTTGAATACGAAAATCGAACCTAATTTTGTCTGTACGGAGAAGCACAGAGCGTTTTTTAAGGAACATATAGGAACTGCATTTTCTTTTAATGTTGTTTTTCAAAAATGGTTAAAAGTTAATGCCGGGAAAACCTATAAAGAAGCAATTGTTGCTTATTATCGAATCCTTGAAGAAAAGAAAAATGAAAAAACAACGATTGATAAGCAATTTGAATATAATACTTATATCCGTGACTTTTTTTGCCGATAATAAAGGATTATCTTTAGACGAAGCAATTAGATGTTGGAAGCACAAAAAAAGTTTGAAAGGGCATAACAAATACGAAAAAGAAGATTTGATTGTATTAAAATAGGTTTTTAACAATTTTTAATTGTTACCAAAATGAATAAAAAGAAAAAACGTAAGTTAAATCTTAATGATTCAACTTACGTTTTTCTTGGTGCCGATTGAGGTAATAAGCAC
>CAZXOQ010000184.1:0-1674 GCA_964642415.1 uncultured Christensenella sp.
TACCGAAGAGTATAAAAAGTCACCAAAAGTGACTATTTATATTCTCAAGTTTTTACCGATGAAAATAATTTTAAAAATTCCTTTTTGATTACTCCACCTTAAACCATAACTTATAACAGATAACCAAAAAATAACGGAAAACCGAAACGTAGAACTTAAACAATTAACCAAACTGTTTGAATTTTCGTCGGACGGAAAACATACAATAATCGACTTATAGGTCGACTTCTAACGTTTTAGTCATATTCACAGCATCGAGCGCGTTTTGCGCTTTTGAAAGAGTATCCGCCGTCTTTTCATACTCTTCAGAAACCGCTTTAACTTCATAATTCAAATATCTGTAATCGAGTATGGAAGAATTCATTCTCGTCTGTTCGCGTACTTTCGGCAACTTGTCTTTCATTTTTGCAAGTTTTTCTTTTTTTGCCGTTAATTGCGGAATTAAAACAAGCATTTCGTCTATCGTAATATTAAACTCCGGGATTACGGTAGTCGAATTAAACACGTTAAGCGCATGTTTGACCTTTCTTATCTTCGTTTCGACTGCAAAAAGTTCCGCTTGTACTTTTGCAAAATCGTAGCCGGGGCGGACAGATTCTATATCTTCCCCAACAGCGGCGAGAAATTCTTTCCCGTTTATTTCACGAAGAAGAATCGATCTTTGTTCGTCGTTTAATTTTTTCAACAATTTTCCTGCTTCCGCAGACGTATACTTCATAATCGTTTACCTCTTTTTTAATTTAATAATATTTTACAGGCCTTTTCGACTTGCTCATTTGTAAGCCCTACCGTGGGATTGGTTTTAATAAGACAATCGGTTAAATCGCAACCGTCATAATCGAACTGCAAATCATCTAAAATCACGAAACTTTTTACGTTATTCCTATCGATATATTCGAGCATGCCTTCTCCACGGGAAAGATATATACCGTCAGCCTTATCTCTTGTTTTATCGACGGCTTTCAAACCGAATTTTCCAAGCTTTTCGTCTAAATACGTTGCGGTATAATCTTGCAACGGCTTTAGTTTTTCTTCTTTTCGCCAATACTTTTTCCAAGTGGAAATAAGCACGATTTCTGCATTTGTTCGCTTTACTATATCAGAAAGTCTTTTTACTTTATCGTCGTCTATGCCGATATATTCGCCGCACCTCTCTTCCGACGACAGAGTATTCAAAACCCCGTCTATATCTAAAAATATCACTTTCATCTTTTATTTTTCTATAAGTTCGCCGACGGCGTGCGTTTTATGTAATAAAATACTGTCCGCAAACAGACATTTCTCGTCTTGTAAAATCATTTCGGGCGCTTTCAGTTCGATAAGTTTATCGATTCTTTTCGCAAACGTAACCATTCTGTTACAATAGTACTTTCCTTTGCATTCGGGCGTATATTTTTCGATAAACGCTTTTAAGTCGCCGAGCGCGGCGCAATAAAAGCCATAAATCGAATCGTAATCGACAAGCGCAACATCGAGTTTTACTTTTTCGGTATGCGTTGCATCTTCTGCAAATTCAGCCGTGCAAAAAGAGATCTCGTCGATTTCGCGTGCGATATGCAGTTCGCTGTTTTCGTCTATGCAATCGAGCATAGTTTTAAGGTATTCTTTCGGTTCGGTTTTGCCTTTTTCCATTACTACAATTTTCATAAATTACACCTCGCAAAATTTTAGAAA
>CAZXOQ010000185.1:0-1673 GCA_964642415.1 uncultured Christensenella sp.
ACAACGGCTTCCCAAGCCGTGAAGGCGGGTTCGATTCCCGTACCCTGCTCCATAAAAAAGCCAAGTCGCAAGACTTGGCTTTTTTCGCTGCTGTTCCTTTCGTGGATCATGTCGCCGGACTTATGTTTTTTGACGAAAACATCGCATCATTGCGGCTGTTGGGAGCAACAGCATTATGCGAGGAACGAAAGTTGTCATCCGTAGGAAAACATTCGCTTTTTCAAGGGGTTATTTCGGGTACAATTTCACAAAAGCTGTATTTTTGCAGAATTTATGGTTGAATTTCTGCCTTTGTTGTGTTACGATATAGAAGTATCAATATGGACTCGTGCGCCGTGGAGGGATACTTCCGGCTGACGATAAAGGAGAATACCTATGGCAACACCCCATACCATCGCCGTTGCCGGTAAAGGCGGCGTCGGCAAAACCACCACCTGCGGTATGCTCATCGACTACCTGTGCAAGAAGGGCCAGGGCCCTGTGCTGGTGGTGGATGCGGATGCCAATTCCAATTTGAATGAAGTTCTTGGCGTGGAAGTGGAAACTTCTCTGGGCGCGATCCGTGAGGAAATGGCTCAGGCTGAAATGAAGGGCACCATTCCTGCCGGTATGACCAAGGCTGACTATGCCGATTTCAAGTTCAATTCCGCCATCGTGGAAGAGGACGATTTTGATATGCTGGTCATGGGTCGCACCCAGGGCAAGGGCTGCTATTGCTATGTCAACGGCGTGCTCAAGACCCAGGTGGACAAGTATGCCAAGAATTACAGATACATCGTCATGGACAATGAAGCAGGCCTGGAGCATGTGGCTCGTGGCACTCTGCCTCATGTGGACACCATGCTTCTGATCTCTGACTGCTCTCGTCGTGGCGTGCAGGCCGTTGCCCGGATTGCCGAGATGGTGGAGGAGATGAACCTGAACCCCGGTCAGATGGGTCTGATTATCAACCGTGCCCCCGGCGGCGTGCTGGACGATGGCGTGAAGGCTGAGATCGAAAAGCACGGTCTGAAGCTGTTCGGCGTTCTGCCTCAGGATGATGCGGTATTCCGTTGTGACTGCGACGGCGAGCCTTCTTCCAAGCTGCCGGACACCGATCCCATGAAAGTGGCGCTGAAGCAAATTGCTCATTCCATCGGTCTGTGATCTGATACTGTCATTGCGAAGTCCCGAAGGGAATGTGGCAATCTCGTCGGAAATATTTAAAAGAGATTCCTACGTGGGGCAATGCCCTTCTCGGAATGACAGACTGCAAAATATGTCATAAGTGCCGCCATCGGCATTTATATAAAATCATTAACGCAGCATTTTGCTTTTGCAGAATGCATTAAAAATCAAGGAGGATACAAACATGTCTTTCGCACCCAAGACGGCTCCTTACAGCGGCAAGATCAATGCCGTGACCCTGGGCACCGGTGACAAGGCCATTGTCATCGGCGGTCAGAATGTGCTGCCGTTCTACACCTTCGATGCTCCCATCGAAAATGCTCCCAAGATCGGCGTTGAAATTTCCGACGCTGCTCACGAGTGGACCGCTCCTGCACTGGTGGATTTCTACGCCGGCTGCAACACCATGGTCGAGCGTGCCAAAAAGGCCGAGACTATGGAAGGCGCAGACTTCCTGTGCCTGCACTTTGAGTCCGCTGATCCCAACGGCGCTAACCGCTCCGTAG
>CAZXOQ010000186.1:0-1615 GCA_964642415.1 uncultured Christensenella sp.
GAAAGATGGCGTGGTATTTGCTTATGATTCTAACAGTAGATTGATTAAGCAAGGCAACAATATGGAATTCTTCTACGACCAAACGGGTGTGGTTGGATTGAAATATAGCGGTACTACTTATCTTTATAGAAAAGATGCGCAAGGCAACATTACACTTCTTGTTTGATGCATGAAGAAGTTGCTGCCTCTTGCAAGCAAAGCATCAACTTCTTGTATTATAAGCTACGTGGTATTTTATTGTATAAAAAAGTTGTAAAATGAGTTGCTTAAATAATTAAACGTTAAGCGGCTTTATTAGCTTTGTTAGGAAAGTGCGGAGAGTTTTTATTCGATTTCGATTAGTTTTCTGGGATAGTCGGTAAGGTTTTCTACTCCGTCTTTTTTTATACAAACAACGTCTTCTATCCTTAGTCCTATATGTTCTTGGGGGTTACCAAGAAAGATATCGACGCAAAAAGTCATATTTTCTTTAAGGTTAAAGGTTGCGTTTGTTTCTATCCAAGGCGCTTCGCCTTCCATTGTTCCGTTTCCGTGACAAGGACCATATAATAAATAATCGCCATAGCCCATATTGGTGACGTTTTCCACGTGCTTTTTTGCTATTTCAGAAGCAGAAGCTCCTTTTTTTAACCATCCGATAACGTCTGCTTGTGCTTTATAACCCGTTTCTATTAATTCTTTTTGCGCCTTAGAAGCTTTTCCGATTATTACCGGTCTACCGATCGAAGAAGCATATCCGTCGACTCTTGCACCTATTTGAATAAACGTAAGATCGCCTTTTTTAATTTTTTTATTGCGTGGGCGGCTTATTGCTTGATCTGAACCCTCTCCAGTTAAAACCCACGGAGGGTATGATTCACGTTCCGCACCGAGTTCGTGCATTTTGCCGAGAGCAAGTCCTGCAACTTGTTGTTCTGTCATTCCTTCTTTTATATTCTCTAAAACGTAATCGAAAGTTTCGGCTGTGATTTTTGCCGCGGCGCGCATACATTTAAGCTCGTTTTCTGTTTTAATCATTCGTAATTCGTTGACGACATCATCAGCTTTTACGGGTTTAGTATTGCCGAATTCTTTAAGCGCATTGACAAGAGCTTCGTAAACGCCTATCGTCATAAGGGGCAAACCTGCTACGCCGAATTTATTTATACGTTTGTTACCGCCTATTTCGTGAAAAACCGAAGAAAAAGTATCTAGTTTTTTACCCGGGTATTCCGGTTCGGAAGATTCCCTGAATGCTTTTATCTGTCTGATATTAGAAATTTTAGTGCGATCCGCCGCGTAGGTAAAACTTTCCGGACCGATTAAGAGATATGGATCGCCTTCTGCCGGAATAAGAACGCCTGCAGTTTCAAATGAAGGCCAAAATCCCGAAAAATATCTGACAAATTGCGGCTCTGCTTCGTTTCCGTAGCAAAGGATATAATCGTAGTTTTGTTCTTTCATTTTCTTTTGTGTTTTTATTGCTCGTTCTTTGTATTCTTTGTTAGGAATGAAGGGTAATAACGATAAGTCTTTTAAATTGTTCATAAAATATTCTCCTTATATAATCACTTAGCAAATAGCCAATTTTTAGGGTTATCAACAAGCATAACGTTGATTTGTTTTTGAGTTATGC
>CAZXOQ010000187.1:0-1608 GCA_964642415.1 uncultured Christensenella sp.
AGTTAATCTTCCAATTGTTCAAACACGGAGTTAATTTCCGATTTTCATCGATATTTCCACAGAAATAATCGAGCACTTCTTCTTCTAATTCCGGAATACTTTTGAGCGTTCCATCCAAATAATTTTCAAGTCTTTTTTTGCAAGACTTTAAGCGCTGCATAAGTCCGCCAAGACGAATGTCTTGCACATCGAAACCATGCGGCTTATTCTCTTTATGCCAAAGCGTCGAAAATTTGCTATGAAAGACCTCAATCTTTTCAATTGTAAGTTGATAATTTTTAATAACTTCTTTTATAAGTTTTTTATCGTTGCGCGCATAAGCCTCTCTCGTCCTTACCCCTAAATCGTATTTTATAGCCATTACGTCACAAAGCGCGGCCTCAGCCTCAAAAAGATAGGAGAATGATTTGCTATTTTTCGCATAGGTTAACAATAAGTCTTTATTATGTACAAACTCTCCGCTTACATCGTCTTTAACCGTCGAATCCAAAAAACCGAGAAACGGATCAGAAAAAAGCATATGTTTGCTGACATTGCCCAAACAACGAACATTTTCGCCCACATAGTTAGGGCAATCCAACGCACTCATCTCATCATAATTTTCGCCCGTAAGCTCTGCAAACTCGGTTTTTATCCTATCCATATCGGTTTCCCCGTCATAAATCTTGCGTATCGCAAACAACGAAGGCAGTACCGAATAATATGAACACTCTTTTCCATCATCCCCCCACAAGGTGAGAATAATATTTTCAATTCCGTGTTCTTTTGCAGATTGCATTGCAGGAATCATGCTTTCCAAAGTGAACGCGTTACCCGGTGTAAACCCCGTCCAAGTCCACGCGCCACCGGCGAACCAAACTTCATTTTTAAACAATTGATGCGCATCAAACATCTTATCATACGTTTCTTTGTCTACGTGATAATAATCCCAATAGATCAATCCGACGTCTTTGGGCGTTATGTCAATGACCTCTTGTGATACGGATGGCTCAATCGGATAATATTCCCCATTATTTGCAAGTCTGAAAAACATATCCGACCACATAATTGGCTTGAACCCATACTTTTTGGCAATCTCGATAACTTTTTTTAAATGTTTACTCAATGCTTCGAATCTGTTTTGGTATCCGTGTTTATCGAGATATTTGCCAAGCCCGAGCATATGCGCTTCATCCATACCGATGTGCACATATTCGCTTGTGAATGATTTCCTTAACGATTTAAACATGTTTTCAATCAGTTCATAAGTACGATCATCTTCGATTAATAAAATATCTGCAGTATCATTTATTGTTGAATATTCTTGCCAACGAAATATTTGATTAAGATGCGCAAGTGTTTGAATACAAGGAATTATTTCCATCCCGATAGAATTACAATAGTCAACGATATCTTTCAATTCTTCGGTAGTATATCTTCCGCGCATATAACCAAAGTATGGCTCATTTTCAACTTCATACGTATCTTCGGTATACAGCTGCACCATATTATAGCCGAATGATTTGAGCAGTGTTACATATTTTTTGATTTCTGACGGCTTCATAACCGCATTTCTCGACATATCGAGCATAACCCCAAAGTTTTTCATTTTAACCTCTTGTTGTTTAT
>CAZXOQ010000188.1:0-1584 GCA_964642415.1 uncultured Christensenella sp.
GGATAAACCTTTCGATCCGAAAGATATAATAAAAGATTACGTTGCCGCTACAAGCGATAACGGCTTCGATTTAGACGAGGTGCTAAACCCCGGAGAATTGCAATTGGAGGATTTATGCAAGGAACTAGGTCTTTTAGAGTAAAAAACACTCTTAAAAGAATTATTATACCGATAGTTGTTTTTATTGCTTTGATTGCGATAGATCAAATTTCTAAGCAATGTTTTAAGAGTTTGAACGAAACTCGCGATTTAAGAAGAAATCAAATAGATATAATAAAAAACTTTTTTTACATAACGTATACGGAAAATAGCGGTTCGGCATACGGTTTTTTGGCGGGTAAATCTTGGTCGCAACTGTTTTTTAAGATTTTGACTTGCGTTGCGTTGGTGCTTTTTGTTTTTTTATATATCTATGCTTTCAAAAAGAAATACGGTTTGATGTCTTACGCCGTCATTTTTATAACGGGCGGTACAATAGGTAATTTTATTGACAGATTGCTTAACGATAAGGTTATCGATTTTATGTGCGCGGAGTTTTTCGGTAAAAGAATGTTCGGTGTGTTTAATTTTGCCGATTTGTTTTTAACAGCCGGCGTTATAATGATAATCGTTCACTTTTTATTTTTAGACGAAAGCGCGCTATTCGGTAAAAAAGATGATGGAAAAGAAGATGTTTCCGATAACCAATGAAAACGTCGGTGTACGCGTAGACGTTTTTCTTAGTGGTAAGACGGGGCTTACAAGATCTCACGTAAAAAAAATTTGCGATAACGGCGGACTCACCGTCAACGGCAAGATTCAAAAAAGCAATTATAAGTTAAAAGCAAACGATATAATAGAGTTGGATGTTTGCGATTCTGAAAAACTCGATTTAACTCCGGAAAATATCCCGATAGATATCGTTTATCAAGATAAAGACGTAGCCGTAATCAATAAACCGCAGGGAATGACCGTTCATGCTGGTAACGGCACAAACGGAAAAACGTTGGTGAACGCTCTTCTTTATCATTTAGACAGTTTGTCGGGTATAAACGGCGTTATAAGACCGGGAATTGTGCATAGAATAGATAAAAACACCTCCGGATTATTAGTTGTTGCCAAAAACGATAAGGCTCACGTTTCGCTTGCAAAACAGCTAGAAAATAAAACGTGTCGCAGAATTTACGTGGCGCTTTTAGAAGGAATTGTAAAAACCGACGACGGCGTTGTCGATACGTGTATCGGCAGAGATACTGCAAACCGTACCAAAATGGCGGTTGTAAAAAGCGGTCGCCGTGCGATTACGGAATATAAAGTTATAGAACGTTATGAAAAAGGTTATACGCTATGTCGGTTTTCGCTAAAGACGGGGCGCACTCATCAAATTCGCGTTCATTGCAAATATATGGGGCATCCGATTGTCGGAGATGCCGAATACGGATATAAAAATTGTAAATTTAATCTTAACGGTCAACTTTTGCATGCCGAAAGACTAGAGTTTGTTCATCCTTCAACGGGCAAACTTGTTAGTTTTTATGCGCCCGTTCCCGATTACTTTGAAAATATATTAAATAAAATAAAATAAAAAAGGAGTTATATTATGAA
>CAZXOQ010000189.1:0-1558 GCA_964642415.1 uncultured Christensenella sp.
ATTTAGCTTTTAAAGGCGTTTTTCTCTTTTTCTTATTTAATTAAAATAATTTTATTACGCACGCAGAGTATTTTTCACCAAATTTTACGTTAAGCGCTCCGTTATCATACTTATAATAAACGTTATTTATCGTCATGGGATATACAAGTTTTGCCGATAAGAATCCGTATTTGCTTAAATCTAACGTAAAATCCGTTTCGTTTAACGCCCATACAAATAAAAGCATATCTTTATCGCCTTTTAATCCGTAAGCGTTATACGTTTTATCATCCATATTTCTCATCGGAAGAACGAATGCCGGATATCTGTTATTTATGCTGTTTTTATAATCTTTATAAACGATAACAGCCTCTTTGATAAGCCGTTTATTCAATTCGTTCGCAAAATCTATTCTTCCCGATAAATACATATAGCCGCACATAGCGTTTACCATATTAAAAACGGTTTCTCTACCGTCTTTATGTATATCGAAAAACTTTTTAGGTTCGTCTATATTCTCGGGGAATGTATTTAAAAACGGATAAGGATATCCCCATATACCGCACTTTTCAGGCGGAATATTAGCCGCACTGCCGATTAAAATAGACGGATATAATCTATAATCTTCTTGGTCGGACGTGGATTGAAGCGAAAAATACCGCATCGTACCGTTATCCTCTCTTGCACCGCCGGCGGCGCAATTTTCTAACGTTAAATCGGGATATCTGTCTTTTATTTCTTTAATCAATTGGTAAAACGCCTCGGTATTTTTTCGCGTTCCCTCTCCGATACTTTCGCCGTAACAATTTGATCCGCAACGTTCATCGTTATTATGGTCGTTCTTTATATACCGTATACCGAGATTATAAAGCCTGTCTATCGCAGCGAGAATATTTTTTCTTACCTCGCTATTTCGTAAATCGGCTTTTTTTCTGTGCGGAGAAATTAACTTTCCGTTACGAAACCTAAGCTGTTCGTCTTTCAGCGATGTTCCGGCATACTCAAATTCCATCCATGCGCCAGCAATCATTCCTTTAGAACGAATATAAGCAATCGTTTCGGCAAAATCGTTATCTTTCCACCAATCTTCTCTAACCGTCCATAAACCGGGTACTTCCCAACCCGAATCTATAACGAAGCACTCGCAACCGACTTCATATGCGGCATCGACAAGCGGTATAACCCTATCTTTGCTTTCGCGTCCCCAATTGCAATTCATAAAAGTATTATAAGTTACCAAAATATTTGTTTTAGCAACGCTGTCATACCGTTTATACTTAGTTAATTCTTCTACGGCTTTTTCAAAACCGCCCTTAACAACACCGTATATCGCCGTGGTGGAAGAATAACTCTCTCCGTCTAATAAATCATACGTCCACCCCATATTCTCATCCGAACCGCCTATCGATACGTTTATAAAAGGGCATCCGAAACCTTCGCACGCGTAAATCTCTATATACCAATTTTCAGCGCCCTCACGTTCAAAAAACCAACATTCACCCTTTTCTGTATCCTCGATTATTACTAGCGGATAATAATCGTTAGTGCTCCAAGAGGCAAACGACTGCAATCTAAAGCC
>CAZXOQ010000190.1:0-1548 GCA_964642415.1 uncultured Christensenella sp.
ATCTAACGGCAAATCCGTCGTAACGATGGTTGACGATGAGATTAACTAAAAATCCGTTAAAGTACTTAAAGTCGTTTTAACAAATATTCCGACAACCGAATACGGTCAAATGATTATTGCTAAATCCTACGTAAACGACGGTGAAACAACCGTTTATTCGGATCCGGTCATTCGTTCCGTAGCGCAAGTCGCAAGTATTGCCAAAACAAAAGGGAATACCGATGACATACTTGACGATTTTATAGACGGCGCTGTAGGCTCCGGATTTACGGCAACGACTACGTCTTATAATATTATGCCGAATCAAACCATAAATTTGGGTATAGAAAATATTCCTGTGGGGCTTAAGGTGAAATATACCGTTGATAACGCAAACGTTACCGTAGACGCCGCCGGAAAAGTTACGGGCGTAACTGTGGGCGATTCGGTTATAACCGCAAATCTCGGCTCAAAAAATCTTACTTTTAACGTTTCGGTAAAAGCACCCGTTGTTACTACGACAAAATCGCAAATAAATATAAACGCCAATAAAACTTTGTCCGGCGCAGATTATACGGTAGATACGTCAGAAACGCTTTCGGTTAAAATATTTGACGCCGATAACGAAGAAATAACCGATTATAACGCAAACGACATAACCTATACTATTGATAAAGAAAGCATCGCCACGGTAAATTCAAGCGGTCTTATAGAAGGGAAATCCGTCGGTACCGCAACCGTTACCATTGCTTATAAAGATAGTTTTTGCACGGCTAACGTAATTGTACGTTCTGCAATAACTTCTAAAGAAGATATGGATAAACTCGGCACGGCACAAAAGGACGGTAAAGTCGCGTTGTGGGGTGCGGATAAATATTACATTCTTGTAAACGATATAGATTATCAAAACACCGCGATAATACCTATCGCCGCACCGAACTTCGGTGCAACGTGGGGCACGACGTATGGCAATTTGAATGCAACGGGCAGTTCGTTTGAAGGAACGTTCGACGGTAACGGACATACCATAAAAAATGCTTTAATTTACGATACTATGGTGGCCGACGGAAATCATATCGGGAACTGTGTTTTCGGTGTAGTATTAGGTACAATAAAGAATATATGTTTTGATACTATTAAGTTTGAATTGGCAGACAGTTCATACGTATCGCACTCCGGCATAATCTGTCATCTCGGCGGTACGGCAGAAAACATTCTCGTATTAAACGCGTCGATAAATTCAAGTTGTGCGTCAGGTTTAGGTATGTGGAATGCTTCGGCAATACTCGTTGCACAGTTATCTAACGGTAACAGTAAAGGTGTTATTAAAAATTGTATCGTATCGGCAAATTATACGACGGAGAGTGCAGCTCAAGGCTTAACTGCAATGATATGCGGGCAAAAAGACGGCGGAACGATAGAAAACGTTTACGCGATAAACACGTCAGATCAAAGTTGGTGTCATTATTCGTGTGAATCCGATAATAATTACGGTGACGGAAATAAATATGTTACCACAGCGGCATTGAAAGAAGCACACCCCGAAATGTTCGGCGAAAACTCTACGTT
>CAZXOQ010000191.1:0-1508 GCA_964642415.1 uncultured Christensenella sp.
AGTGCTGGTCTTACCCAGCTTACGAGTGCCGAACATGAACGTTTCCTCCTTTTTAAAAGGTTACACTAAACGAATAAATCAGGTGTTGCTGCCAGAATCCTCGCTGGCCAGGGACAGGCCCATCATCTCCAGCTTCTTCTGAACCTCATCCAGGGACTTCTTGCCCATGTTACGAACCTTCATCATATCCTCGCTGGTCTTGTTGATCAAATCAGCAACGGTGTTGATGTTGGCACGCTTCAGGCAGTTGAAGCTCCGGACAGACAGATCCAGCTCATCAATGGTCATAGCCAGCTTTGCATCAGGACGATCCTGAACCTTCTCCACAACAGTGGAAGAGGTGCTGACGGTATCAGACAGGTTCGTGAACACAGTCAGATGGTCAGACAGGATCTTAGCGCCCAGAGAAACGGCATCACGAGCAGTGATGGTGGAATCAGTCCAGACCTCAAGGGTCAGCTTGTCGAAATCGGTCTTATCGCCGACACGAGTAGGCTCCACCGAGTAATTCACCTTCGTTACAGGAGAATAGATGGAGTCAACAGGAATCACGCCAATTGCAGTCTGGGGGGTCTTGTTCCGATCAGCGGAATCATAACCACGGCCCTGAGACAGGGTGACTTCCATATTAAAGGTGGCATTTTCGCCCAAAGTGCAGATATGCAGTTCGGGGTTCAAAATCTCAACATCAGCATCAGCCTGGAAATCAGCAGCAGTGACTTCACAGGGGCCCACAGCGTCGATGTAGATGGTCTTGACTTCCTGGCAGTGCAGCTTCATGATCAAGCGCTTGATGTTCAGCACGATCTCGGTCACATCCTCGGTAACACCGGGAATGGTGGAGAACTCATGCTGTACACCTGCGATCTTGATGGAAGTTGCAGCATAGCCAGGCAGGCTGGACAGCAGGATCCGACGCAGGGAGTTGCCCAGAGTCATGCCGTAACCTCTTTCCAGAGGTTCGACAACATACTTGCCGTAAGAGATATCTTCGGCATCTTCCAGGCAGGTGATGCGAGGCTTTTCAATTTCTACCATGAATGATTACCCTCCTTCTCAAGAGTATGGGGTGTAGAATGCACCCCACAATTGACAAATCGAACGGTTTTGGGGGTCGATTACTTGGAGTACAACTCGACGATGAGGTGCACAGCGATATCGAAGTCGATATCTGCCTTGGTGGGCATAGCAATGACCTTGCCGGTGAGGGTGTTCTTATCACGATCGAGCCACTTGGGAGCAGCAACAAAAGAATCGTTTTCCTTCAGAGTCTTGAAGAAAGTGTTGGAAACGCTCTTTTCGCAAACAGCGACCACATCGCCGGTCTTCACCAGATAGCTGGGAATGTTGACACGGTTGCCGTTGACGGTGAAATGGCCGTGGTTCACCAGCTGGCGAGCCTGACGGCGGGAGTTGGCAAAGCCCAGACGATAGACAACGTTGTCCAGACGGCGCTCAACAAAGGTGAGCAGCTCTTCGCCGGTATTGCCGGGCATACGGGAAGCCTT
>CAZXOQ010000192.1:0-1500 GCA_964642415.1 uncultured Christensenella sp.
GTTAACGTTATTACGATTCTTTGTATTCCACCAAGCGGTTTTATCGTAATTAACTCGCCGTCGGGCAATACTACGTCGGGAATATAATTTACGGTTGTGCCGCCAACGGCTCTGATTTCATAACCGTTATCGGTTTTGGTAACGGAAGTAGTGTCGTCATCGGTCCAACTGAATTTATTAGTGCTGTCTGTTGCCGTTGAAGGTAACTTAAGATTTTCATCCACTATACTGCTGATAGCTATTCCGGCTTGTGTAGTATTACCGATAAAGGTGATAGACATTTTTACCGTTCTGTTATCACTAGATATCCAACCGTGGAAATTGTTTCCGTTCAAATCACCGGCAAACGTATGGCTATTGCCTCCTGCAGGATCTTGTAAAAACATATATCCGTTTGCGCTGTATCTATAAGTATACACGGCATTCGTATCACTCAAAGGATAGACGGTTGTAAAACTACCACCGGAAAAATCAGCCGTAGATAAATCCGTACCGAGAGGGAATAAATTATAATATGCTACGTCCGCGCCGCCTTTACCCCAACCGGCGCCGTTAAACATAGTAAAATGACTGCCTCTTGTAGAATCGGTAATATTAGTTAATGTTATTACGATTTTATCTATTCCGCCGAGCGGTTTCATCGTAAACAATTTTTCGTCGGGCAATACCACGTTCGGAACGTAATCTATAGTTGATCCGCCAACGGCTCTGATTTCATAACCGTTAGCCGTTTGCGTAACGGAGGTTGTGCTGTCCGTCCAACTGAATTTATTAGTACTGTCGTACGCTCTAACAGTTACGTTTGCAGTTGCTGTGTAATTTGTATTTACACCTTTAACGGTTACGCTTACGGTAGTTTTACCTGCTTTAATACCCGTAAGCTTGTTATTTTCAAACTTAACTATGGTTTCATCTGCGGGAACAACGTTAACTGAAAGCGCAACGTCACCTACTTTAACAACGGGTGTAGCATTTGCTCCGACGTTCAACTCGTAGTTTGTTGAATCAAACGTAAGTTGAGAAGAATTTTCTCCGCCCAAAACCTTATCGGCAATTTGGTAAGCATAATCCAAATCGTCGTCGGGAAGAGCCGTCATATGCGCTACCGCAACTTGAAAAGGAGTTCTGGTTGAAGCCGTATCGTTTTCATTGCTCGAATAATAGATTTCGCCGTTTACTTTCACGTAACCGAGCGCGGTATAGCTGACGTTCAAATTATCATCGCCAAAGCCGATTATCGCAAACGTATATTTATATGTATCCGCTTCCGCATTTGACGGACCGAATCCCGAAACCCACTTATCGGCTTCTTTAGCTTTTAAGATACGACTTGCATTTTCATCGCTTTCGTTAATCTTATTTTTTAACGCGGTCACGCTATTGGTTCTTGCAATTGCCATTCCGATTTCAAAGCCTTCAGAATCTTTGATATTATTATATTCTGCGGCTGAAATTTCAGCGGTAAACCTGATTCCGGGGTTTTCCGAATCAGTTCTAACC
>CAZXOQ010000193.1:0-1481 GCA_964642415.1 uncultured Christensenella sp.
CTTTTGCCCGTATTTTTTATTTAGTTACAAAAACCGTCGCAATTCTAAAAGATTTGCGACGGTTAAATTTTTTATTTTGTTTTCTAACAACGCTTATTAAACGTTACCTTGCGCTTTCATAGCGTCGGCGACTTTTAAGAAGCCCGCAATGTTTGCGCCCGCCATATAGTTGCCTGCCATACCGTATTCTTTAGCGGCAGCTTCACAAGATTTGAAGATATTCTTCATTATGCCGTGAAGTTTTTCATCTACCTCTTCAAAAGACCAAGAAAGTCTGATCGAGTTTTGCGACATTTCAAGACCGCTCGTAGCAACGCCGCCCGCGTTTGCGGCTTTTGCCGGACCGTAAAGCATATTGTTTGCAAAATAAACGTCAATCGCTTCGGGCGTAGAAGGCATATTCGCGCCTTCCGAAACAACTTTGCAACCGTTTTTAGCGAGGATTTTAGCGCTTTCTCCGTCAATTTCGTTTTGCGTCGCGCACGGTAAAGCTATATCGCAAGGAATAGTCCAAATTCCTTTGCAGCCCTCGTGATATTCGGCATCTTTATGTACGTTAACGTACTCTTTAATTCTGCCCCTCTTAACCTCTTTTATATCTTTAATCGTATCGAGGTCTATGCCGTTTTTATCGTAAATATAACCGTTGCTATCACTCATAGCAACAACGTTAGCGCCGTATTCTTTAGCTTTTTGGCAAGCATAAATAGCAACGTTGCCCGAACCGGAAACAAGCACCGTTTTACCGTCAAAGCTTGTACCGTTTGCTTGAAGCATTTCGTTAGTAAAATAGCACAAACCGAAGCCCGTTGCTTGCGTTCTTGCAAGAGAACCGCCGTAAGACAAACCTTTGCCCGTAAGCACGCCAACCCATTCGTTTCTTATTCTCTTATATTGACCGAACATATATCCGATTTCTCTCGCACCCGTACCGATATCGCCTGCGGGAACGTCGCAATCGGCGCCGATATACTTGCAAAGCTCCGTCATAAAGCTTTGGCAAAATCTCATAATTTCACCGTCCGACTTGCCTTTCGGATCAAAATCCGATCCGCCTTTAGCGCCGCCCATAGGAAGTGTGGTAAGGCTGTTTTTGAACACTTGCTCGAAGCCGAGGAATTTTATTATACCGAGATAAACGGACGGATGAAGTCTTATGCCTCCCTTATAAGGACCTATAGCGGAATTAAACTGAACTCTGAATCCTCTATTAACCTGAACTTTGCCGTTATCGTCAACCCAAGGAACTCTGAATATAATTTGTCTTTCGGGTTCAACGATTCTCTCAAAAACGCCTGCGTCGATAAGATCTTGTCTTTTTTCGGCGACGGGTTCTAAAGAGGTAAAAACCTCCGTAACAGCCTGAATAAATTCGGGTTCGCCCTGATTTCTTTTCTTAACCCTTTCGAGTAAATCTAAAAGGTATGCGTTTTTAATTGCCATAATTGTTTACTCCTTTATACTTTTTTATTTATTGTAAC
>CAZXOQ010000194.1:0-1459 GCA_964642415.1 uncultured Christensenella sp.
TTGTTCTTCTAACAAAGGGTTACGCCTCTTTCTTTACGTGTTTGTGCGAATGAGCTGGATAGTACTTGTTACTGCATATCTAACGAGGTTGTACCCGCGTAAAGCAAATTGGATCTTTATCTGTAACTATTTCATAGGTTGGTTCACCTTATGTTTTACATCGGCATCGACATCGCCAAACAATCCCACCAGGTTGCTTTTCTTGATGACGGCGACAACGTTATCGTTAAACCGTTCGTTTTTCAGAACTCAAATCAAGGCTTTGAAAAACTCGTGGTTGCTTTTACCAAATATGGTATTTCAAAAGATAACTGCGTTATCGCTATGGAAGCCACCGGGCATTATTGGTTTGCTTTGTATTTCTTCCTGTCGGATTTAGGATTTTCCGTTAAAGTTCTCAATCCCATTCAAACCGACACTTTCCGAGACCTTTCTATCCGTAAGGTAAAGAACGACGTAATCGACAGCATCAATATTGCCGAACTTCTTCGTTTCGGTAGATTTTCCGAATGCGTTATCCCCGACGAAAACACTATCGCGCTTAAAAACATATCCCGTTTTCGTTATGCTATGGTGGATTTGTGCAGTGACCTTAAACGCAAGGTTATTTGCTTGCTCGACCAGGTTTTCCCCGAATATGACAAGCTTTTTTCGGATATTTTCGGTATTACAAGTAAACAATTATTGCTGAAATTTTCTACGTCCGACGAATTTGACGAGATTTCCGTAACTAAACTTTCTAATTTTATCTCAAAAGCCAGTCAAGGGCGCCTCGGCAAAACCAAAGCACAGGATCTAAAGTCCGCCGCAGCCAATTCTATCGGCATCTCTTTTGCTCTCGACTCGTTCTCTTTTCAAATTAAACAACTTATAGAGCAAATAGATTTTACCGAAAAGCAAATCGAGGAAATCGATCTTAAACTTGCCGAACTTTTAGCCGCTACTCAGTATTCCGTCATTACTACTATTACCGGTATCGGTGCGGTTACGGGAAGCCTTATCGTCGGCGAAATCGGAGATATTAACCGTTTTGATTCCGCACCTAAACTCGTCGCTTACGCTGGGCTTGACGCTTCCGTCAAACAATCGGGAAATTTCATAGGTACTCAAAACAAAATTTCGAAACGCGGCTCGCCTTATCTTCGCAGAGCCTTGTGGTCTGCCGCTTTCGTTGCTTCACGGCACGACCCCGTTTTATCCGTTTATTACTCAAATCTTATCGCCAGGGGCAAGTCTCATAAACTCGCTCTTACCGCCGTTTCAAGAAAACTTTGCAATATTGTTTGGGCGGTTTTACGCTCCGGGAATCCTTACGTTCCTAAGGCTTAACTTTTCACTCAAATCGTCAAGTCCGCTTTTTAACGGGCTTTTTTGTCTTATGCTTTTTCACTGTTTTTCGTCATTGAAAAAATTTTTGTTTTACCATCATTTTTCGCTTGACTTTTCATAGCTGGTCTTT
>CAZXOQ010000195.1:0-1435 GCA_964642415.1 uncultured Christensenella sp.
CGTATATATTGACAAAAAGCGTGTGTTTTGCTAAAATTGTTATAGGAAATTATACGGAGGGGGTAGTGTTTTGCCCGTTTATAAGATAGCCGACGTTGTGTTTTCAACCAATCACGTATATTCGTATACGCCAAGGCTTTGTCAAAATTATTTATATACGGGTTCGGAAAAACCCGTCCTTACGCTGAATATAACGCAAGACGATATTCTTGAAGAGAAAAGCAAAGAGGGGGGCGAGAGTTTCCCCGACGCGTATCTTGAAAGTTTGGCATTGTTCCGCAAGTTAGGCGATTATATCTTAAACAATGCCGACGGAATTATATTTCATTCCAGCGCCGTCGCCGTTGACGGTGAAGCTTACCTTTTTACCGCGCCGAGCGGTACGGGCAAGTCCACTCACGCTAGGTTATGGAAAGAAATGCTTGGCGACAGAATGGTTTATATAAACGACGATAAGCCTATTATAAGATTTGTAGACGGGGATTTTTACGTTTACGGCACGCCTTGGAACGGCAAGCATCGTTTAGATACCAATTCAAGGGCAAAAATAAAGGCGATTTGCAAGATAAGTCAATCTAAAACAAACGCAATAAAACCTATTTCTCCGACGGAAATGCTTATGGTGATACTAAATCAAACGGTAAGACCGACGGAGCTTTCGCAAATGGATAAGCTTCTTTCGCTTATAGACAAGCTTTTAAAAAGCGTGGGTTTGTTTGCTTTAGGATGTAACATCTCTCGCGAGGCGGCAGAGCTGTCTTTCGGAGAAATGAGTAAAAGCTAAAAAAGAAACGATAACCGAATAAAGGGGTTTTTATGAAAATTAAAGAAGGTTTTATATTAAGAGAGGTTGCCGGCAGCTATTTGGTTGTTGCGGTCGGCAAAGCGGTTAAAGAGTTTAGCGGTATGGTCAATCTTAACGAAACGGGCGCTTTTTTATGGAAACTTTTAGAAAAAGGCAGCACGGCGGATGAAATGACGAAAGCGCTTCTTGCGGAATACGATATAGACCGCAAAACCGCTGAAAAAGACGTAGGTGAATTTATAAATAAACTTTTGGAGGCAAAGCTCGCGGAATAATCGGGCTTTTGATACTTAAGATGCAGCAAATTGGTTTTGATAACGCTAAATATCTCGAAATGCAGTCGGCGCAAATTCTGGATAGAATTTCTATGTTCGGCGATAAGCTTTACCTTGAATTCGGGGGAAAGCTTTTCGACGATTTTCACGCGTCGAGAGTGTTACCCGGCTTTGAACCGGACAGCAAGCTTAAAATGCTTTCTCAGCTGAAAGATCACGCTGAAATTCTTATCGTTATCAATGCGGACGATATAGTAAAAAATAAAACGAGAAGCGACCTTGGTATTACTTACGAAGTGGACGTTTTAAGGCTTGTAGATATTTTTAGAACGAGAGGGTTTTACGTCGGCAGCGT
>CAZXOQ010000196.1:0-1433 GCA_964642415.1 uncultured Christensenella sp.
ATATTATGCGTATGAAAGATTTTAATTTACGCGATTATACTTCGATTCATTTTATAGGGATAGGCGGCGTTTCTATGAGCGCGCTTGCAAAATTCTGTTTAACCGAAGGATTTTCGGTCAGCGGTAGCGATAATTTTCAATCTGAAAGCACTTTAGAACTACAATCTCTCGGAATAAAGGTTTTTTACGGACATTCGGCGGCAAACGTAAACGGCGCCGATTTGGTTGTTTATACCTCGGCGATAGCCGACGATAACGAAGAGTTGATCGCCGCTAAAAGACTAGGTGTACCCATACTTAAAAGAAGCGAGTTGTTAGGGAACGCGATAAAAGGGTTTAAGCGTTCGATTGCCGTTGCCGGCAGTCACGGCAAAACTACCGTTACCGCAATGATTGCTTCGATTTTAGCCGAAAACGGCAACGACCCCGTCGCGTTTGTCGGCGGAGAATGTGTTCCGTTCGGCAATTTCAGAAAGGGGGCAAAAGATATCGTTGTTGCCGAAGCGTGCGAGTATAAAAAGAATTTTTTAGATATAAAAGCTTATATGTCGGTTGTTCTTAATATAGACGACGATCATAAAGACAGTTTTGCGGGAATTTGCGACGAGTGTGAAGCTTTTTCTTCTTTTGTCGGAAAATCTATAGCCGTTGTCAATGCGGACGACGCTAACGCGGCTAAAATTTTCAACGCGTGCACCGCAGATTTCGCCTTGCAAAATAAAGCTACCTATACCGCAGATAAGCTTAAAGAAAAAGAGGGGAAATATTCTTTTGACGTTAAAGCGTTCGGCAAAAGATTAGGCAGAATTTCGTTAAAGATAAAGGGAAAGCATAACGTATACAACGCTCTTGCTTCAACTGCCGCGGCGTTGACCTTGGGTGTGGATTTTTCAGTTATAAAAAGGGCGATAGAGAATTTTAACGGGGTTCGGAGAAGAAACGAATATTTAGGCAGGTATAACGGGCTTTGTGCGTATGCCGATTATGCTCACCATCCTACCGAAATCGCGGCATTATTTAATTGCTATAAAAATCAACGAATAATCGCGGTGTTTCAGCCTCATACCTATTCTAGAACCAAGTATCTTTTACAGGATTTTGTTTCGGTTTTATCGAGCTTCGATAAAACCGTGATATATAAAACGTATGCCGCAAGGGAAAAATACGACGCGTGCGGCGACGGTAAAAGACTTTACGAAGAACTTGCGAAAAGCAAAAAAGAGATTTTTTATGCTGAAGATATAAATTCCTTAAAAGAAGCGATTTGCGAAAAAAAGGAGAATGCTAAAAAAGAAACGGTTTATCTTTTTATCGGAGCGGGGGATATTTATTACGTAGCCAAAACGCTTATAGAAGGCGAAGAAAATAAAAATTTATTAAATTTAAATAAAAGTGGTTAAAAACATTTGCAAATTCTTTTTATTTAGAGTATT
>CAZXOQ010000197.1:0-1390 GCA_964642415.1 uncultured Christensenella sp.
CGAGTGAGTTTCCAAATAAATCAAGGCCATAATTATTTTCGAGTTTATTATACCAGACATCTTTTAAAACACTCAAATTTTCTATTTCATGCATGAATGCTTCATCCCTTGCATGCAGACCAAGTACACATTTTCTCTCCCCGTTTTGGGTCATGTTATCCAAAATTCTCTGCAATTGTTGAACACCGGCATCGGTTCTAAGCGTCATACTTTCAACGGGAAATTTAGTCAATTTATCGCCAAGTTGAGATTCAACAAACTCTGACTGCATATAGTAACCTATGCCATAACGCTCACACAAATCAAGTATCTCGTTAGCCGTCGGTCCGCCATCTTCACCCATCCACATATCTTTACCATACACAATCATATTTATGCCTGCTTCATGTAAAGCGCTAAAAACATCGTCGGTCAATAAATTTTTTAATTCGTTTCCGTCGATGCTGCCACCGGACAGATACGGTCCATAAAAACCACCGATTGGCATAACGGTTTCTCCACCAAGAAATTCATATGTGAGTGAATCGTAATCGGCGGGCGTACCCTTTACAGTTGTCTTATATGGCATACCATCCGTATAAAGTGCCGCGTCGCTATTAAATTTTGAAGATCCGGAATCTATATTACCAGGCTTATTTCCGCATCCGCCGAATAGCCCCAGTGCACACACACCAGCCAGTGTAGATGCAATTACTTTTTTCAAGGTTTTTCTTTTCATCGTTAATCCCCCTGTATTACTTCGCTAATTTATTATTGAGCAAATCATCTGAATCAGGCTCAGTAGTATAGGGATAATCTTTACCCATCTGCATAACATTGCTCTTATATTGCGGTGCAGCTTTAGTAAGTTTTACAGCTTCGTTATCGAGATTTGTAATTTCAAAGTTATCGATAGTCATATTTAAAACAGATGTATTGGTAGTTATCATCCCTTCTTCTTGGCCATAGGTATGCAAACGAACATAACCAGTTTGCATTGTTCCGAGCTCGTACTTATAAAGCAATGTATATTCCGTTGCAGAATCCAGTTTTGCATAAAGCGACACAACGCCATCGACAACAATAAATTTAATATTTACCGTGGCATCTCCAACATAATTCTTGTCCCAAACGCTCCAACTGTCAGCCAATTTATACATATCGGCAACATTAGCCGGGTTACCGTTATTCCACAACACATATCTATCATTAACAACAGCTTCACCGGTAATATGATTTGACGGCGAAGAATCCGTACCTATAGGCAGCGCCTCAAATTGTAAGAACGTTGCAGGAATAGCGCTTGTTGCGAGAGCATTATATTCGTCAACCCCGAAGCCTATCATAAACCAATGTGAAATGAGTTGTTTAATTGAACCGTCTTCGTTGAGTATACCCTCACGATATAGGT
>CAZXOQ010000198.1:0-1368 GCA_964642415.1 uncultured Christensenella sp.
TAAACAATACGAATTCCGAGCATATTTACAGATACAGCGCAAACGGATATATGTTATTCCAAGATCCCGATGGCAATATAACTCTTATCGGAAACGCAGAAGGATGCGATTATCATCCTTGGATATCCCCGGATAATAGAACTGTAAAAATGTCAATAACCTTTATCGGTAACGTCACATCGGCGGGAATCGCTATCAGCAGTATAGTTGAAGAAAACCTTAAGCTTACTTCAACCGAGAAAGAATACGACAGCACTAATAAATTCAGTTGGTTTGAAGATGATACTACTTCAGTTACCAAAACCGATAACGGTTATGAAATCAAAGCCGTTGGCGGCACAACTGTAAATTATCTATCCGATATCGTATTGCCCGACGGTGAGTTCTTTACTATAAAGTCGCTCGGCGGAATAGATAAAATCGTAATAACGTTAACTAACGTTAAGGATACTACAAGAGGATGTTACTTTACGATATGTAACGGTACCGGTTTTGGTGCAGGCGGTGCAGACGTAGCATATTACAATTTATATTCTCTCGATACGGATTTATCTAAGGCTGATTTTTACGCGGGACCTCATCACGGTGCGTTTTACGATTCTTTGAACGATACAAACGCCGTGTATACCTATAGATACAGCGCAAACGGATATATGTTGTATCAAGATTCCGATGGTAATAAAACTGTTATCGGTGATAAGAACGGAAACGATTTCAACGGTTGGATATCCGGCGACAACAAAACGGTAAAAATGTCAATAACCTTTATCGGTAACACCGCACAAGCGGGGATTGTTTTCAATAGTTTGGTAGACGAAAACTCAAAATAAGTTTGCTTCTTGTTGTTTAAAAAAACGAAAGACAAAAACAATGTAAAAGAAATAAAACTTCTATATATGTGTATAAATAAAATCATTGTTGAAAGCAAGCGTAGGAGTTTTAAATTAATAAGCTACAAGTGATATTTACGAAAAACTTTATTAAAATTTTAAAAAAGGATGGTAAATTATGAAGAAAATATATTGCACACCGCAAATTATGCTTTACAAAGCGATGACGGGCGACGTATTGACAAATTCGACGTTCGCAAGCGATACTCTTATCGAAGATAGTGACATTATTTAACGTAATTTATGCCGAGGGTTATGCTTGGCATAAATCACCAAAATACAAAATAATAAATGAGGAAGAAAAATGGGAAAATTAGTAAAAAGAATAAGTTTGTTAACATTGTTATTATTAAGCTTTATGGCATTTACGATTTCATTCGCGTCGTTTAATACGGTTAAAGGCGTTGCAGGGGTAAATTCTCCGTCACTAACGTCGTTTACGACTATAACGGGCGCAGAGGTTAGAACTGATTCGGAA
>CAZXOQ010000199.1:0-1282 GCA_964642415.1 uncultured Christensenella sp.
CATGAGGTTCCGAGTCAAAAACGGGCTATCGTCCGAGCTTTAACTTTACAGGGCGGTGAAATTGTATTATGCTACGCCTTGAGTCGACGTAACCTGTTCAAACCGAAACAAAACTGTCTCCACCTTTGTTCGGCAACAATCCGTATCCCTGTATGAGCCTTGCCTACCGATTCGTAATTTTTATTTCGTATAAATTTTATACCCTTAAAAAGTCGTTTGTCAACAATTTTTTCACCTGTTTTTTCTTTTTTACGGCGTTATTAAAACCGCTTGAATGTTTTCCGCAAAAACGCTTGCCGTTAAGCCGCTTTTTATAAAAAAACGGCAAAGCCCGTTTCCTTGACACACCGTCGCGCGTTTGCTAAAATAAATAGCGTTAATAAGGAGTTTGTTATGGAAAATTATTTGCCGAACTTTATTAAAAATCCGTCGGTAAAAGCAGCTGAACAAGACGGCTTATACCGCGACGACGACACGGGCGCGTATTTCCGTTCGCTTAAAATAAAATCAAAAGCCGTAAGCCGCCCCGTAACGCTGTCCGTCTTTGCCGAACCGCGTTTTAACTCGTGCGACGTGGTCGATATGGGCGACCCCGAACTTTTATATACTTTTAGCAAGCGTACCGAATTTGCCTTCGGCGAATCCGCGGCGAGCGTGAAAAACGCGGTGTCCTTTTGCAAAAACACGGCAAAAACCGTCGTTATAGGTAGCGTTTTAGACTATCTGTCTCACGGTGGCGCTACCATGTTCAAAAAATACGTAGTCTCGTCGGGATTAAACATAACGGCTATTGCAGGTAGATACGATTTTACGAAACGAACGGGCACGCATACCTTTGACCAAACGCCGCTTAAAGACAGAGTAGAAACGGTAAAAAACGTTTTTTCGAACGATATTTTTTATACTTCCGAGGTACTAGACGGTTCTCTTTTAGTAATCGCGATGACTAACGCAAGTAAGGTCCGCCCCGATAAAAACGCGGATTTCGATACGGAATTTTCAGGACATTACATGCTTTCGCAATGTCAAAAACTTAAAAGCGACCTCGACTACGCGAGAACGAAAGGACTTGCGGTTCTAATATTTCAAAGCGAACCGATTTACGCAGAGAACGTAGAGCAACCCTTATCCACGAACGACGAAGTTGAAAACTTTGATTTTACGAAATGCGTCGGCAACCGCCCGTCGGATACCGAAACGGACAAGTCCGTTTACGCGCTTATAGCGAATAGCGCGGACGTTATTTGCGGTATCGTTTGCGGCGGAACGGGTCGGCTTACAC
>CAZXOQ010000200.1:0-1221 GCA_964642415.1 uncultured Christensenella sp.
CAGCTGCCCCAGGTGCTGGAAGATATGTAACAGGGCGTTTCTGCGGAAAGGCCGACAAGCCTTCCTTTTGAGAAAAGCCCTCTCCGACAAAAATCATAGATTTTTGCCACCTCTCCCTCTAGGAGAGGCAAGAAATAACGCTCCCTGAGGATTCGGGGAGCGTTGTTTTATTTGATTTCCAGCAGGGCATCCCGGACGGAGCCGATGGTGTACAGGGAGCCGAAGCACAGCACCACGCCGTCTTTTCCTGCAAGGGCGATGGCCTTGGCAACGCCTGCTTCGATGGTTTCATAGGCGGTGGCGGTCGCACCGGCTTGACCCAAAAATGCAGCCAGCTGGTCAGCATCCAGCTTCCGGGGATTGGGAGGGGTAATGCAGACAAATTGCTGGATGTAGGGCATGACGGGCTTGTACATATCTGCATAGTCCTTGTCAGCCAGCACGCCGGTCAGAGCGATGATCTTCTTTCCGGGCAGGTAGTCCTGAATATTTTTAATGAGGGCTTCAAAGCACTGGGGGTTGTGGCCGCCGTCGATGATGAAAAGAGGATCACGGCCTACGATATCGAACCGACCGGGCCATTGTACATCATGCAGACCCTGACGAATATTTTCTTCGGAGATCTTCCAGCCTTTTTCGATGAGGGTGTCGATGATGGAGAGCACCACAGCGGCGTTTTTCAGCTGGTGGCTGCCCAGCAGGGGCAGTTCCAGAGCTTTCCTGTTGCCGCAGTCAAAAACCTGACCTTCCAGACCGTGAGTGTGGAGCACCAGAGAATCAAAATCCGCCTTTTTCAGAGACAGGTGGCGCTCATTGCAGATTTTTTCAAACACGGCTTCTACGGAGGGGATACCCCGATAAACAACGGCGTTGCCGCCTTCTTTAAAAATGCCTGCTTTGGTTTCGGCAATGGCTTCCAGCGTGTCGCCCAGCACTTCCGTGTGGTCAAGACCGATGTTGGTGATGACCGCCACTTCCGGCACTTCGATGACGTTGGTGGAGTCCATGGCACCGCCCATGCCCACTTCCAGTACAACGATATCGCAGTTCTGGCGGTAGAAATACTCAAAGGCGATGCAGCATACCAGCTCAAATTCTGTGGGCTTTTCCTCCATACTCTCTGCCAGAGGCCGGACCCATTCGGTGACGGAAGCCAGATCCTCGTCGGAGATCTGCACCCCGTTTACCTGCATCCGCTCATGGAAGCGGTAGATGTAGGGG
>CAZXOQ010000201.1:0-1198 GCA_964642415.1 uncultured Christensenella sp.
TTTCGAGAATTTCGCCCTCGATCATCGCTTGCTCGTTTTTAGCCGCGTCGTATTCGGCGTTTTCGGACAAGTCCCCGAATTCCCTTGCGGTTTTGATTCTTTCGGTTATTTCCGCACGTTTGGTTAATTTAAGGTATTCTAACCTTTTTTCAAGTTCTTCTTTACCTTCTTTAGTAAGTATTACTTCTTCCGCCATTTTATTACCCTCCGAATTTATAGCGATATTTATGCTTTGTTTATGATAAAACATTATATACCAAAACGGGCTTTTTGTCAAGCGAAAGCCTTTACGGCGAACTTCTTTGCACGTATACGAAGCTTTTTTTAAGTCTTTGACACTTTTCCTTTGTAATTTTTTTCATTTTTTTGAAAAAATTTTTCATTTTCTCTTGACAAATTTTCATTTTGTGCTAAAATAGTATATGTAAAAAGAAATTAATCGTCGCGCACGGCGCGGCAAGGATAAGGGTTCCGGAATAATATATGAAAAAAGAAGGCTGCTTTTCGGCAGCCTTCTTCTTTTGCGTCGGATTATTCTTTTTCCGAAAAATCGCCGCAACAGGTTCTGCTTTCTCCGCAACCGCAAATTATATTTACGCTGTCTAAACAGCAGTTGCAGCCGTCGGAATTATGTTTGCAACGTTTTACGTCGCATTTAACGGAACTGTTTTTCAAAAGTCTTTCCTCCTTAATAATTTTATCCGCGGCAAACTTTACGCGTTAACGCGGACTACCGTGTTATTATTCCGCTTGCGAAAAAAAGTATACCTTTTATAAAAAAAACAAACCGTTATTTAGACGAACGAAGCGAATATGTTACTTCTCGGTCTTTTTTTGTTGACAATATCTCGCTTTAGCTGTAAAATATTAAAAACGAAAAAAATATCGTGATAAAAATCGATTTTAAGGAGTATATATGAAAGTCGTATTACTTAAAGACGTAAAAGGCTCCGGCAAAACGGGAGATATAATCGAAGCAAAAGACGGTTTTGCAAACAATTATTTGATAAAAAACGGTTACGCCAAACCGGCGGACGCCGCTGCCGTCAACGAAAACAAAGCGCAAAAAGCCGCCGCGGCTTATCACCGCGAACAAGAACTTAAAGCCAATAAAGAGCTTAAAGAAAAAATCGACGGGCTTACCGTTACCGTTCAGGTTAAAAGCGGTGCGTCGGGCAAATTTTTCGGCAGCGTTACC
>CAZXOQ010000202.1:0-1194 GCA_964642415.1 uncultured Christensenella sp.
AAATCACCGTCGGCGCGCCGTAAAACGGGTGCATATCGGGATTGCCGACCATATCCGCCATCGCCTTTTCCCATTTGCCGAGCAATTCTTTATTCGTAATCACGGAAAGGGAAAGCGTGTCGTACATAGCGCGCCCGACGGGCGAAGCATACGCTGCCTTCAAAATCTCTTTCAACTGCTTTTCGCTAATGCTTTCGCCGTTAAAATTGCGAATCGTTCTTCTACTGTAAATCGCTTCTAAAGTATTCATTTTTGTTCTCCTTATTATAAAATCTTCGCAACTCCGCCGCTAAAACGGAAATTACGCATAGATTTTCCTTTAATTTTTTCCGCCGAGATAATATTTTCCAAACGCGCGATTTCTTCTTCCGTCAACTCAAAACGTAGCACGTCGATTACGCTTTGCAAATGTTCGGGATTCGTCGTTCCGATCAGGCTTTGCACGTGATCGTATTTTGAAAGCGACCACAAAAGCGCGAGTTGCGACAATGAACACCCCTTTTGATCGGCAATTTCCTTCACTTTTTTAATCACCGAAAGATTGTGTTCTCGATTTTCCGCCGAAAGCAATCCCATTGCCATACGCGGATTTTTCGTTCCGTTCGTCAAAATATCATCCGTCAGCAAACCGTGCCCCACCGTTCCGAACGCAAGCACTTTCACGCCTAACTCTTTCGCAGCAGCAATCAATTCGTCCTCGATACCTCTTTCTATCAGCGAATATTCCATTTCAACCGTATGAATCGGGTGTACCTTGCACGCACGGCGAAGGGTTTCCGCGTCCACCATAGAAAGACCGATATGTTTTACGTAGCCGGCTTTTACCTCGTCCGCAATCGCGCCTACGACGTCTTCTACGGGAATTTCCGTGTCCGTTCTTGCCGGCTGATATAAATCGACGTAATCAAGCCCCAAGCGACGCAAAGAATAGGTCAAATGCCCTTTCACGTTGAACGGATTTACGTCTAACCCGTAAATTCCGCCTTGCGGCAACGGTAACACGCCGAATTTCACCGAAAGAAAATAGTCGTCCCTATTAACGCCTTTTAACGCTTGCCCCACGATCATTTCACTTTCGCCTGCGTTATAAAACTCGCCCGTATTCAAAAGCGTAACGCCGCTATCTAACGCATAGCGAATAGTTTTTAACGAATTTTCGGGATTGCGATAGCAAGACATTCCCATACAACCAAG
>CAZXOQ010000203.1:0-1167 GCA_964642415.1 uncultured Christensenella sp.
TCCACTATTTCGCGGTAGCAATCCGTATCCCTATGGTAGCCTTACCTACCGGATAACTATTTCATTTTTTACTATTGTAAACCCGTTAAAAATAATTGTCAACTTATTTTACGCAATAAAAGAATTTTTTGTTAAACATATTTTTTTAAGAGAATTTACGTTGTTTGTCGGGGGCAATTCTCGCGATTGTTTAGCCGTTGATTTTAATTTGAACCGATAAGAGGTTAGTCGGTTTGCTTTATTCCGCAAATCGTTCCGTCAGACCTTTCAAAAAGATAATAATCTATTTTATACTTTCTAATCCCCGCTTTTTTCACAAGACCTACTTCGCGATAATCTCTAAAGGGCGGCGGAACGCATACCCCTAAGATATTTCCCAAAAAATCGCCGAGCATATCGGCATTTTTCTTTAAATCGGGTGAAAGAAATTTTTCATAATTTCCGCCGACGGCAAATTCTTCCGCAAAGGCGTAGGGCAAGATATTATCCGTAAGCGTATCCGCCGTAAATAGAGGAGAATGAGTTATTTCTCTTTGTTTTTCTTTTACGGCGGGCGAAAGCTTCCAAAAAATTTTTATTTTATGTTTTGCGATGTCTTTTTTTTCTTCTACCGTATAAAATCCGTCGTCCGTACCGAAGCAATCCGCTCGCCGCGAAAAGAGTTTTTCTCCTTTTTCGGCAGAATAAACGTTAAGCGTTCGCGCTTCGGGGAAAAAAACTAAGATAATCGGCTTATCGCTTATTCTCGCTTCTTTTATTTCCGCTTCTTCGGTGTAAAAAGGCAGTGCCTCGGCGTAAAATCCGTTGGGTGTTTCTATGGATATTTTTAATCCGTTTTCGTTAAATATCGTTACGACAGCGCCTAAGATTTTTTTTTGAAATACCGTTTTAAAATCTTTCGGCGGACAAATCGGGTGATAAAATATAAAATAACCGCCGCGCATATCGGTTAGCGAGATTCCGTTCGGTGGGTTTTCGATAAAAGTTTCGTCAAGAAAAAAAGACAGTGTTTCGGACGGAACGCCTATGGCGCATATTTCTATAAACGGGTTTTTATTTTTATCCGCGCAAAATAAAACAGGCTCGTTTATATTGCCTTTAAATTCTCCGTCAACCTTTAATACGGCGTTTTTGTCGCTTTGAAAATAATAATACATATTACAGTAT
>CAZXOQ010000204.1:0-1149 GCA_964642415.1 uncultured Christensenella sp.
CTGAGAAAAGCCGGATTTCTCGAAACCCAGCAACGCTACCGTGATAACGGTGGCAAGAGTAGTCTCTGTTATAGGCTGAAATAGACAGAAAAACCACCTACTACCAAGGGGGTACTATGCCCCAATGGTGGTAGGTGGCTCCTGTCATGGTGACAGGTCAATGTGAACTACCCAAGTTAAAGATATACAGCAGAGACGTACAACCATTCAGCCATATTAGGCATCTGTAATTATTGCACCATCTGATATAGTAACTATACGCTTACATTTGTCAGCAACATTCATATCGTGAGTAACAAGTACGATGGTATGACCGGATTCATTCAAGCGGGACAGAATTTCCATAATTTCCGCAGAAGTTTTCTTGTCTAACGCTCCCGTCGGCTCGTCTGCCAAAAGAAGTGCCGGATTGTTAATGAGTGCCCGTGCGATTGCAACACGCTGCTTTTGTCCGCCGGATAGTTGACTTGCCTTTGTATCAATCTTATCCGAAATTCCAAGATCAGCAAGTAGAACTTGAACCTTATGGCGAAGTTCCTTTGCGTTGTAGTGTTCACCGCTGAGGTAAACAGGCATTGCTACATTATCGAATACACTCATATCATATATCAGCCCAAAGTTTTGCAGGACAATTCCGATTTTATGATTGCGTAGTTTAGCCAACTTCGCTGCGGATAAAGTTTTGACTTCTTCGCCGTTTAGCAAATAAGAGCCTTCAAAATCTTTATCAAGACAGGAAAGGATATGTAGAAGCGTTGATTTTCCAGAACCGGAAGTACCGATTACAGCAATCATTTCTCCGTTATCGATGGACAAAGATAAACCATTCAATGCGTGAACAGCACCGTCCGTATTTTTGTTATATGTTTTTCTAAGATCATCTGCTTTAACAAGTGCCATATCATTTTATCCTTCCTGCTATTTCGGCAACATTATTCTTTTTCATTTGCTGTATTCCGAGCGCCTCGGTAACAGCATATATAAGAGCGATGATGACCATACTCACTATGAACGGCAACTTCTCTAATGCTATATACTCCCCCGAAGTTTTTTCCAAAATAAACAGTACTACTATGGCAAATACAATCGACAACAGCACCATACACAAATCGCCGATGACCTGTATCAACGCACATTTTTTCCATGTAT
>CAZXOQ010000205.1:0-1111 GCA_964642415.1 uncultured Christensenella sp.
AAAAAGTTAAGTATCGGCGAATGATTTTTTTATTACCGCTTTTCGACACACACGGCGCAGTTAACAAACACACAGTTTTAAGTTAGGTAAAAAGGAGAACAAACAATGGCAAGTCAAAAAATCAGAATTAAGCTTTCGTCTTACGACGTGGAAATGCTTGACGGTGCGGCTTCTAAGATCGTTGAAACGATGCAAAAGTCCGGCGCAAAGATATCCGGTCCTATTCCGCTTCCTACCGAGAAGGAAATAGTAACGATACTTCGCTCGCCGCATAAGTATAAGGATTCAAGAGAACAGTTTGAGATAAGAACTCACAAAAGACTTATCGATATCTACTCTCCCAACGTGAAGCTCTTAGACAGCATACATCTTCCCGCCGGCGTAGACATCAAAATCAAACTGTAAATCAAAACATTATAATATATACGGAGGTGAACTTTATCTATGAATAAAGCAATCATTGGCAGAAAATTGGGTATGACACAGTTGTTTTCTGCAGACGGTAAGGTAATACCTGTTACGGTTATAGAGGCAGGTCCCTGCCCGGTCGTTCAGGTAAAAACTACGGAGCGCGACGGATATTCGGCTGTTAAGCTCGGCTTTGTAGAGGTTGCCGAAAAGGACCTCAATAAGCCCGAAATCGGTCTTTTCAAAAAGACGGGCGTTGCTCCTCAAAAGGTTCTTAAGGAATTTAAACTTGACGACGCTGCTTCTTATGCGGTTGGTTCTATCGTTTCGTGCGACGCGTTTGTTGCGGGCGATAAGATTGACGTTTCTGGCGTGAGCAAAGGTCACGGTTATACCGGCGCCATCAAAAGATGGAATACTCACAGACTTAAAGAAACGCACGGCGTAGGTCCCGTACACAGAGAAGTCGGTTCTATGGGTGCAAACAGCTCTCCGTCAAGAGTTTTCAAAAACAAGAAGATGGCGGGACAGTACGGACACGAGAACGTTACCGTACTCAATCTCGAAGTAGTGAAGGTCGATAAAGAAAGAAACGTTATTCTCGTTAAGGGTGCCGTTCCCGGTCCCGTAAAGGGCATCGTTTCTATCAGAAACAGCGTTAAAGCGTAAGGAGAAGTAATATGACAAGTGTAAAGTTATACGA
>CAZXOQ010000206.1:0-1110 GCA_964642415.1 uncultured Christensenella sp.
TGCTGCTTATTTATCATTGATTTTTTAGCCATTTTGTAACTCCTTTAATTACTTATTAGCAAAAGGCATTCCGAGCAATGCGAGCAATTCTCTCGCTTCCTCGTCGGTAAGCGCGGTCGTGGTGATGCAAATATCGAAGCCCCTTATTTTTTCTACTTGATCGTAGGTAATTTCGGGGAAGATAAGTTGTTCTTTAACGCCCATCGCATAGTTTCCTCTGCCGTCGAATGACTTCGTAGGAACTCCGCGGAAATCCCTTACTCTGGGGAGAGCTACGGATATAAGCTTATCGAAGAATTCATACATTCTAGTGCCGCGAAGGGTAACCTTCATGCCGACGCCTTGACCTTCTCTGATTTTGAAGTTAGCAACCGACTTTTTAGCTTTGATCATAACGGGTTTTTGTCCCGAAATTTGTCTTAATTCTTCGGCAGCGAGCTGAACGCTCTTGCTGTTATCCATAACGTCGCCAAGACCGGAGTTAATCGTTATTTTAACGAGCTTAGGCACTTGATTAACGTTTTTATAGTTAAACTTTTTCATCATTGCGGGTATAACGGTTTGGTCATACATCGCTTTGATTCTGTTCGGAGTTTTAACGCTTGCGGTATTTGCTGCCGCATTTTTCTTTTCAGCCATTTAATTTACCTCCGTCCTTATTTATTCTCTGCGGTTTCTTCCGCAGCAGCTTTTTTAGTTTTCTTTTTAGCGGTTTTCTTTACTTCTTTTGCTTCTTTGGTTGCGTCTAAAATAGCGCCGCATTTTTTGCAAATACGAGCTTTCTTATCGCCTTCAACCTTATAAGCAACTCTGGTAGCCTTTCCGCAAGCGGGGCAAACGACCAAAACGTTGGAAGCGTCTATCGGACCTGATTGATTCTGAATAGAACTAACCTCTTGAGCACTTCTGGCTTTCTTATGCTTTTTCTGAACGTTTATGCCGTCAACGACTACCTTATTGCTTTTAGGCATAGCAACTAAAACCTTGGCGGTTTTGCCGGCGTCTTTACCGGTCAAAACCAAAACCGTATCGTTCTTTTTAACTTTCATATTCGTTCTCCTTATAACACTTCGGGTGCGAGGGAGATAATACGCATATAGTCTTTATCTC
>CAZXOQ010000207.1:0-1088 GCA_964642415.1 uncultured Christensenella sp.
GATATACGCTTGAAAAGTTATAATAAATCAACTTTATCATAAAAAATTTATATATTAAAAGCCGATAGCGTTTGCTATCGGCTTTTTTATTATTCGGTTTTACGACGGTTACCAAAACCTTTTTCGGTCATAGTAACTTATCATGCCGTTTAAGTTCGTCTATTTAAGCAGTTAGTTAATAGCCGAAACCGCTATCGCCTGCCAACCGACTTGTCTTGACGAATCGCCGTGAGAACGGCTCTTACCGATAACGACGTTGAAATCGCCTTCGGCAATAACTTCGATAGTGTAAGTAGCAACCCAGCCCGTTCCGTCGTCACGGTCGGCGTTTACCATCATCTTACCTACGATAAAGTTGCCGTTGCCGTCGTAAATCGCCGTACTGATGGGCGCTCTCCAAGAATTCATATAAACCGAAACTTGGTATTTACCCGCCGCTAAGTGCATCTTAACGTGGATTTCGCCGCTCGCCGTGTTATAGTTGTTGGTATACTCGTCGGAGCCTTCCCAATGTTCGTTAGAGTCGCCTGCGTTAGCGGAGCCCGACGTCGCTTCAGAACCGACCAAGTAACCGTCGGTCCACTTAAACGCGGAGAAGCCGTCCCATTCGGTGCCGAACGATGCCGCCGCGCCCTCGTTATCGTAATACGATTCGCCTGCGAATACGCTACCGCCGAACTTACGATAACTCTTATCGTTGGGATTTTCGTAATGAGAATAGATCCAGTCGAGTTGACCTACTTCGGTAAGGTTAACCTTATTGCTTCCCTTGTCGCCCGTAACTTGCGCGGTGGTTACGCTACCGGTTGCCGCCGCGAGTTCGGTATTGCTATAAGCAACTTTGCCGACTACCGCCAAAGCGACTACGTTTACGTTACCGTAACTTTCGCCTTCGAACGAGCCTACTACGGTAAGAGTTACGTCTCCGGTTAACGCGGTGGTGTCGATTTTTATTGCAATCTTTCTCGCAACGCCTTCGTCCGCAACAAACGATTTGCTACCGAGAACCACGTCGCCGATCTTGAATGTGATGGTCGCGGTTCCTTTATAAGCGCCCGCATAGAATACGATTGCGCTTACTTTATTAT
>CAZXOQ010000208.1:0-1061 GCA_964642415.1 uncultured Christensenella sp.
GTTGGTGGCTCAAAATTTCATGACCGCCTGGCTCACTTTTTCATTGACATTTACACCCAAAGAAATATATTTCAGAAAATTCGGAAAGTTTCTGAAAACAATCGATTTTTCTCTCCGGTGGTGGCGAAAATTCGCAGAATTTTGCCAAAATTTTTCCAACATGGGTCAGAATATGGGTCAAAACGGTTTTTGCCGAATTTTGGCAAAATTTCTTCCAACTTTTGGACGACAGAAAGTAAAGAAAAAGTCCTGAAATCTTACGATTTCAGGACTTTTTATGGTTGCGGAGGCAGGACTCGAACCTACGACCTCCGGGTTATGAGCCCGACGAGCTGCCAACTGCTCTACTCCGCGATATTAGGTGCAACCTTCATTGCTTAGATAGTATAGCACAGCAAAGCAGGATTGTCAACCCTTTTTTCTGGGGTTCTTTTGTCGAAAACTACCAATTTTTCAAAATCAGCCCCAAACAGGATGCCCAAAACAATTGTCTTTACTTCTTTTTACGCTTTCGTCCTGTCACAAACCCCGGGGATACGAATATCACCGCAAGGCCAAGGCACAGCGTTCCAAAAAATGCCCCCACAACGACACGCAATGCCGCTTCTTTTTCCGATGTTTGTAGCATCAGGTAGGTATCGTTTCCGTCCACACCTGCTATCTCAACACAAGTATAGGCCGAAAAAATGTCCTCTTCCGGGAAGGAATACCGATATCCACAGCCCCGCATGGCATAGGAAAATTGCAGCCGGTCCTGTTCTTGCAAGGCTCGGATGGCCTCCGGTTCATCCGTATTGGTAGATAGGACATCTCCGTTCTCCAATACCATATAGTAAAGGGTGTTGCGGTGAATTTCCCGCTGCTTCAGTTCAAAACCACCGGAGTAAGTATGCAATGCGTCGGTACGGATCTGGACCCACACCACCGCACTACACACCATATTGACCCAAAAGAACAGTGTCATAATAGATAAACCGATCAAGCAGCAACCGTTGCCGATCCGTTGACGAAGTAGCTTTTTCTTTTGCGCCGTTTTTTCTCGTGGCATAAGCCATCCTCCT
>CAZXOQ010000209.1:0-1045 GCA_964642415.1 uncultured Christensenella sp.
CTACGATGGACTAGTCCGTCAAGGTTGTCCGTCAAAGTCGTCCGCAATGACGAAAGCGGGTGTGTAACTACATAAAATACGTCATTAGAGTTGCCGCGAAATAGAAAAGGAATTGTTATAGTAGCGGAGATAACCTTTTTATCAATGAATTTTTTGCGTGGGTTTCATATTATTTTCATTTTATTGCGTTAAACCGTTGCAAAAATGATTAAATAGTGTTAAAATAAAAATGCGAACTCAATTTAATAATTTGTATAGGCGTATACTTATCGGGCATAAGTGTACTTCATTTGCGTTACATAAAGCGTTTATACAAATGATGTTTTAAATTGAGTGTCGCAACTTAGCGAATAAGTCACTTTTGTCGTGTCGTCTTACTCGTTAAGGCAGCATTTTTTTATACAAAAAAATCCTCCTCGTCGCAGGTGCGGCGGGCGGATTTATGCAGCAAACAACAGACAGCGATACGTCGGTGTTGCCGAAATACCACCTGATAGCGCTGTAAAAAGTTATAACTTAAAAACCCGTAACAGATTATTTTTCCTTTTCGGTGTGGAATACTTTTTCTATCTGTTTAAGTAATGCGTTAAATTCTTCCAAAGTGAAGGTCGCTTTTTTGAAATCGGGCAAAGGTAGCTCGGGATTTGCAAGCTTTTCGATATTATTGACTATCTCGTGACGACATTTAAATAAAAGCGTTCTAGAAATATTACAATCGCAAGCAAGCTTCCACATAGGCTTATTATAATTGTTAATATAAATTTCGCGCAATATGTGGATGACAACTGAAGATCTGAAGCAGTTATCCAGAGAATAGTAAAAGAAAATGAAATTAAAAACCTTACCGTATCTTTCGTCGGTTCTTATGAGTTTCTTGATGCGTTTTTCTTTTTGAGAAAGTGTTTCTTCTTTAGTAAGATCTGACATAATATATTTGTGTCAACTCCTATTTTGATATTTTTTTGTTGCATTTTGCTTTATTGCCAAAGCGCATAGCGAGATTATATCAAAAACTTTGAACTTATGCAAGGTTTTTACTAGTGAT
>CAZXOQ010000210.1:0-1027 GCA_964642415.1 uncultured Christensenella sp.
CTTTCAAAAATATTTTGAAATTTTTCAGATTTTTGCGATTGTCATCGGAATTGAAACGAAAGAAACGATTTCGCTTTTATTATATAAGAAAAATGTGAATAAGTCTATTATTTTTACAGAGGGCAGAAAAATAACGGGTACTCGGCTTTCACCGAATACCCGTTATTTCGTTTACCAACCCTGTCTGACAGATGCTCATTTTGTGATTTCAGTCTAAAACTGTTTTATGAGCACCTACCTGATGTCGGGTGCTTTTTTTTGAGCAGCACCATCATGCAGCCTATGCCCGCAGGCATGGGAGCCGGCGTGCCTGGCTTCAGATGGTGCTGAGCACTCTCCCCGGCGGTCCTGTACACCCAGGGCCACTGTATCATGAGCGACATCATCCAGCCCAATTGTGGCCCGGCCGGGGAGCTGCCAGCCCCTGCCCGGCCCCGATGCGCTGCCACCCCCTCTTGTATGCCATGCGCCTCCGGCGCAAACCTATCGATTTCTTCCAGCTGATTTGTAAACCGTATTACGTTGGGTTTAGTTCGGTGTCGGGTGCCGGGCTACAGCGAAGCGAATAGGGCGGCAAAGCCCCGAAGGGGCTCAAAAAAGAAACGCAGCAGGCCGAAAGGCTGAGCGAAGCGAAGTTTTCGGCCTGCTGCGTTTCCGGCGCCGGAGGCGCCAATTCCGCCCATGCACGCAGCGGATCAGATCAACGATGCTAGGTAAAAAAACGGATCCCCCGAAGCCCTCCATCTCTGGGGGTTCGGGGGATCCGTTTCTTATAGATCCCATCCGGTTACTATTTTTTCTGCTTCTGCTGGTGTCATGTCGGTTATATCATTCATCAATAAATCGCATATTGTGCATTTTCTTTCTTTGCAGATTGCATCAATTTTTTTGAATACTTCTTCTTCGATTTCTTGTGTTCCCTCGTATTTTTGGTTTTCGATTTCTATATTGAATTTTATTAAAATCATCTTACTTCCTTTCTTTATCTGTTGATTTTTCTGATATTTGATACTCCGCCTTCCTTTTT
>CAZXOQ010000211.1:0-1018 GCA_964642415.1 uncultured Christensenella sp.
GTATAATTACTTATAAATAAGATAGGGATATTGCTATGAATTTAATTATGGACACGTTCTATGTTATTGTTTTTATTTTTATCATAGGCATTATAATCACATATTTATTTAGCATTAAGTATGTGGATAAAAAACTTAATTATAATGTTCGTAAATTATGGTTTTATTTTAGGTGGTTTTTAATAGGCAAATATCATTGTGATACCACGCCTATGCTGAATAAATTTTATAGGCTACTCAATAAATTATTTTGGGGTTTAGTGGTGATTAGTATAACACTACTTATAGCACAAATTATACAAGGACTTTAAAGATGATAGAGGCATTGCTAGAAATTTTTCCAAATCTTAAGCATTATACACAATTATTGCCTGTGTGTTTTGTGGGTATATTTGCTGGTATAGTGAATTATTTGCAAGTGAAGCGAAATGATTGTGATTTAGACGATAAATACAATATTAAGGCTACACTTAAAACTGTTATCACAAGCACATTTTTAACTTTACTTACATACTCAATTCTAACAGCCACAAATTTACCTTATTTGGCGTGTGTGGGCATAAGTGCTACAGTAGGATATTTTGGGCTTGATAAGGCGATTGAAATAGTGCAGAAAATTATATCCTTAAGGAGCAATAAATGAGGACTAAGCAAAAAATATTAATATCTACTATGGGGCTTTTATTTACATTAAGTATTGCTAAAATAGTGATGTTAATAGAAAGTAAAAATATACTAGAGGACGCTTTAATAGAACACAAAAAGACTATAAGTTTATATGAGAAATTTATGGGTGAAATAACAGGCTATGTAAAATCTAAAGGACAAGATAAGGTATTGCTAGAAAATCTTAACAATATTAATGATTATATGAAAGTATATTCTACGCCAGAACAAAAGGGCAAAAGCTCTTATTTTCAAAAAGAAATACAAGATAGCTTAAAGCAAGAGCTAGATAGTAAATTAATGGAATAAAGAAAATGTTAAAATAATTTATTTACAACATATACTATTACTA